>CAIUIT010000064.1 GCA_903899375.1 uncultured Actinomycetes bacterium | reverse complement strand
GTTGGATCACGATGGCGCAGGAGAAGGTTGCCTTCCAAGGTCTACCTGCTCGCATCTGCTGGTTGGGTTATGGCGAGAGAGATAAAGCGGGGTTGGCTTTTAACGATTTAGTTGCTCGTGGTGAAGTATCCGCTCCGATCGTTATTGGTCGCGATCACTTGGACTGCGGTTCGGTGGCATCTCCCTATCGCGAGACTGAAGCGATGATGGATGGCTCTGATGCGATTGCCGACTGGCCACTTCTCAATGCCATGGTAAATATTTCCTCCGGCGCCTCATGGGTATCAATTCACCATGGTGGCGGAGTGGGTATCGGTCGTTCGATACATGCCGGTCAGGTCTCCGTTGCCGATGGAACCAAGTTGGCGGCCCAGAAGTTGGCGCGCGTTCTGACCAATGATCCTGGCATGGGGGTAATACGCCACGCTGATGCGGGCTACGAAGGAGCTTTAAGCACCGCACGCGAGAAGCATGTTCATATTCCAATGTTGGATACCGAATAAATAATGTCTCACACCCTGATCGACAATATCGGTTTGCTCGTTACGAATGACTCATCAATTGATGGTTCATCATTGGGAGTCGTCGAGAACGCAGCAATTGTCATCGAAAATAGCCTTATTAAATGGGTTGGGCGCACGGGAGAATTTTCACGCGGTGATGTAGATGATTCTGTAGATGCCCTTGGGCGCTGCATCATTCCGGGCTTTGTCGATAGTCACACACATATGATCTTTGCCGGTGATCGTGGCGCCGAATTTCGCGCCCGTATGCAAGGTGAGAGTTATTCCGCCGGTGGCATCAAGCGGACCGTGGAGTTGACACGTGCTGCAAGTAACGATGTTTTACTTACAAATGCGCGGCGACTATTTTCTGAAGCCATGTCATCTGGTACAACAACCATGGAGTGCAAATCTGGTTATGGATTGACTGTAGAAGATGAAGCTCGCTCGCTATCTGTTGCTCGTCAATTGACCGAAGAGACAACATTTCTTGGTGCACATGTAATCCCCAAAGAATTTGCGGATTCGCAAGATGATTACGTTGATCTGGTCTGCGGCCCGATGCTGGAAGCGGTGCTTCCGCATGCAAAGTGGATCGATGTCTTCTGTGATAGAGGTGCATTTAACGTTGACCAGGCTCGCAGAATTCTTACCTCTGGAATTGCCAAGGGGCTACAAGCTCGATTGCATGCAAACCAATTAGAGCACGGTGGCGGGGTGCAGCTGGGCGTAGAGCTCGGGGTCGCATCTGTTGATCATGTGAGCCACTTATCCGATGCCGACATTGCGGCATTAGCAAAATCCACAACCGTCGCAACGCTGCTGCCAGGTGCCGAATTTTCTACTCGCTCTACCTACCCCGATGCCCGCCGCTTATTTGAAGCAGGCGTCACCGTGGCGCTGGCATCTGATTGCAATCCAGGTAGTTCCTATACGTCGAATATGCCCTTTGTTATGGCGGTCGCCGTGCGGGATATGTATTTCTCTCCAGAGCAGGCCCTTTGGTCGGCGACTAAAGGTGGCGCGCAGGCGCTGCGCCGCACTGATGTTGGTCACCTTGCCCTGGGTGCAAAAGCAGACTTTTCAATACTCAAAACAGATTCCTATATTCACCTGACCTATCGGCCGGGTGTCCAATTAATAGACGAGGTATGGCGCCATGGTTCACGCATCCACTAAGACAGTTTCTCTGGGAGTAAGTGGTGTTACCTTCGCCGATGTCATCGATGTTGCCCGCCACCATGCCAAAGTTGTTATTACACCCGAAGCGTTAGCCGCGATCGCAAAGACTCGTAAGTACATCGAAGAGTATGCGGCCGGAGGAGTTCCGGTTTATGGAGTTTCAACAGGTTTTGGCGCACTTGCCAACCGCCACATCGATGTAAAAGATCGCACGCAATTACAAAAATCTTTGATCCGATCACATGCCGCAGGTGTTGGCCCAGCGGTCGAGGACGAAGTAGTCAGAGCTCTGATGTTCTTGCGTTTACGCACGATGACATCCGGACGCACCGGAGTTCGCATTGAACTTGCACAGATCTACGCAGATTTTCTAAACGCTGGAATAACGCCAGTTGTTCCCGAATTTGGGTCGCTTGGATGTAGCGGCGATCTTGCTCCACTTTCACATTGCGCGCTAGCGATGATGGGGGAGGGTCGCGTTCGAGATGCATCTGGCACAGAGATGGATTCGCTCGATGCGATGAAGCCAGCCGGGATTACTCCCATCGAATTAGAAGCCAAAGAGGGCTTAGCTCTTATCAATGGCACCGATGGAATGCTGGGTATGTTGATCATGGCCTGCGCCGATCTTTACCAACTCTGCACTGTTGCAGATATCACCGCCGCAATGAGTATTGAAGGTCTGCTCGGTACCGACCGCGTGTTCGCTCCTGATCTTCACCTGCCATTGCGCCCCCAGTTAGGACAAGCGGTCAGCGCCGCCAATATCTTCGGAATGCTTCGCAATTCAGGAATCGTTGCTTCTCACCTAGAGAATGACTCCCGCGTTCAAGATGCCTATTCATTGCGTTGTGCCCCTCAAGTAGCAGGCGCAGTTCGCGACACCGTTGATTACGCTTCCACTATCGCAGCCCGCGAATTGCAGAGTTCAATCGATAATCCAGTCGTGCTTCCCGATGGTCGCGTGGAATCTAATGGTAATTTCCACGGTGCCCCCGTCGCCTATGTCTTAGATTTCCTCGCCATCGCCGCAACCGATCTGGGCTCAATCTCGGAACGTCGTACAGACCGCATGCTTGACCAGCATCGCTCTGCGGGATTACCTCCCTTTCTCGCAAGTGACCCGGGCGTCGATTCTGGTTTGATGATCGCTCAATACACGCAGGCCGCTCTGGTAAGTGAGAACAAGCGCCTAGCAACGCCAGCCAGCGTGGATTCGATTCCAAGTTCTGGAATGCAAGAAGATCACGTTTCGATGGGTTGGAGCGCCGCTCGCAAGTTACGCAAAGTTGTCGAAAATCTCTCCCGCATCTTGGCGATCGAACTTGTTACCGCTGCACGCGCTATTGAGTTCCGCAAAGAATTTGCTCCCGCACCTGCCACCGCAAACGTCATTAAGGAATTACGTACGGTCGTTGGCGGAATCGGTCCAGATCGCTTCTTATCGCCAGAACTTGAGGCTGCAGTTACCTTGGTTCAATCCGGAAAAGTAGTATCGGCCGCTAAAGAAGTTGTAAGCGCGCTTCAGTAATTCTTTCGCGAAGCAACTCCGCATGCAGCTTCTAGTAGAAGCAGCGCTGCAAGTCGGATCGTTCTTTGATCGGGCGCATCGAGCGTTGCATCAATTTCAGTAATGTCTATCGCCCTTACGCGAGCATCGGCTCCCGCTAAGAATGCCGCTTCACGCAATTCGTCGGCGCTAATTCCCCCTGGAACAGATGCTGGACATGCTGGTGCAACTGAACGATCACAGACATCCACATCGAGATCGACATAAATTTCATGATCGCCTCTTCCAGCAACTTCAAAGGCTTCCGCCATGACGTCATCCATTGGACGATCGCGCAGGGCATCACGCGCAATTACGTGAATTCCATTATCCATGGCACGCATTGCGTACTCTCGACTATTAGCAAAATCTGAGATACCAATTTGCACGATGTTTTTTCCGAAGAGTCCCGATTGAATCAAACGCCAGACCGGCGAACCATTTGAAGCGCCATCCCGTAAATCATGATGTGCGTCTAAGGTAATTAATCCAACTTTCGATAGATCGGGCCACATGCCTGCAGCAACAGAGTAGGTAATTGAATTATCGCCACCCATTGCAATCAGAAGACCGTGAT
>CAIUIT010000063.1 GCA_903899375.1 uncultured Actinomycetes bacterium | reverse complement strand
GTAAGTGAACAAAATAATCTTTGCCCGGTGCAAAAGTTCCAAATGCACCTGAGGTAACTGATGCCCCAGTCCCGGCTTTTAACTGCGGAGGAAATCCATTTAGGCCAATCGACAGTTGCGAAGGTCCAGTTGCGCCTTGAGGACCTGTTGATCCCGTTGCGCCGACTGCGCCAGTAGTTCCGGTTGCACCAGTATTTCCAGTTGCTCCTGCTGGTCCCGTTGGGCCTGCAGCTCCCGCTGGTCCTGTATCGCCGTTGATACCAGCGGTTCCCGGTACACCCTGGACACCTTGAACACCTTGGGGTCCCGTGAAACCTTGAGGTCCCTGCGCTCCAGTTGAGCCTTGGGGACCCTTAGCTCCCGCTACTGAAATAGCAGATCCTGGTCCACCACTTGCGCCGTTCTTGCCAGCAGTTCCATTAACACCATTTGTGCCCGCAGGCCCTCGAAGCGAAACAGGCGCTGGCCAATGACCATTTGCTTTTGGACCGTAGAGATCAAACTTAAGAGTGTCCATGTAAAAGTCACCGTCAACACCAATTGCATTTGTTGGCGCACCTTTACCGTTACGAATTGTGTTAGCGGAAGCAGTTGATACTCGTCCTGCCATATGAATTCTTTTAGAAGGGGTCTTTGCAAACGAGGGAGTTGCTAAAGCTAAAAGTGAAAGTGCAAGAATGGCTGTTAGCGTGACGGAAAATCTTTTCGATCTACCCAATGTTTTCATCATCTCCCCAATCGGGATTACGGGATCCACTGTCTGGACACATCCGTAAATTGTGAGAACTCTGAGAAGTTTTTGGAAGTCTCAAAACTATGGCTCTTTTTTACGCTCGATGAGAAAATATCCCAGAAGTTACATACCGATTGTCCAAAAATACTCCCAAGGCTCTCCCAGCCGTATCGTGCAACTTTTTAAGCCTTCAGGAGTTATCTCTCCTCATACGGATGTGAAGGCATCTGTAATGAACCGATAGCAGGATAACTTGCAATCGAAAGAGGGAGAAAACACAATGAATACAAAGAAGCCGCTTATGGTTGCTGGACTTATCGCTGCAATTTCAATGGGAAGCATCGGTATTGCTAGCGCATCACAGAAGGGTTCGCATTCAGCTTCCGTCAGTAATAAGGCTCATACAGTTTCAACATCAACGCCAAACGTCGCACCCGTAGATCCAGATATCGCAGTTCTTGCAAAGCTTGTTTCCGCTGGAACAATCACACAGGCACAATCAACAATAATTCTTGCCGCACTACAAGCTGCACATCCACAAATGGGTGGAAACTTCGGTGGTATGGGTGGACGCCAAGGAAAAGGTGGACCGCTTGGAATGAACATGGGTGAAGATCTAAACGTGGTCACAACTACTCTTGGAATCACGGCCGCACAACTACAAGCTGGTCTTGCTGCAGGGCAATCCCTTGCAACAATTGCTGGAGCTAAAACTCCTGCATTGATCACTGCACTTGTTGCCACAGAAACCACAGAAATTAATGCTCGTGTCACTGCCGGAAAATTAACTCAGGCTCAAGCAACTACCTTAATTGCGGGGCTTACGGCTGCTGTTACTACAGCAGTAAATGCCACTCCAACCAAGGGTGGATTCGGACATGGAATGGGAATGGGAGCACCTCGCGGTCTTCAAACTCCTCCAACCACTACAGGAAGCAATTAATTAAGTTTCTCTTCTAGGAATGGAGATGGACATGAAAGCAACGACGAAGAAGATGGTGGGAATTACCGCTCTCGGCGCAATGACTCTCGTCGAATTGATCCAGATGCAACAAGCAAATGCAACTCCTGTTATTTTCACCGGCTCTCTTCAACCTGATGGTGGTTACGGCGGAAATTTACAGGTTGCAATAACGGTTGATACCGTAAGTGGCAAATATGCAATAACTGGCATCACTACGCCAGTTCAACCTTCGGGCCAGAATGCTTCCTTCGCAAACTACGCGATACCTACTTTGACGAGCGAAGCACTCGCCGCCCAAAGTGCGAATATCGCTGGAGTTTCTGGAGCTTCATCCATCTCTGTTGCTTGGAAGGCATCACTTGCCTCTGCAATTTCTGCTGCTGCAGCTGCTGGTGAAACAATTGGTGCAACATCCACAGGGACACCACCACCTCCAACTACAACTCCCCCACCACCACCTCCAACTACAACTCCGGCAGATCCCGATGCCGCTGTTATTGCAAAGTTGGTTGCGGCTGGCACAATTACTCAAGCACAAGCAAACATCATCCTTGCCGCACTAGTGGCCGCTCATGCACCACGACCAAAAGTCGTTGAAAACGAAGGTGCAGAAGGCGCCGAAAGTCAGGGTGAACACTCTGCAACTCCCGCAAGTGCACCTGACCACGCTGGCATCGGTCAAGTGCTAAAACTAAGCATCGCTCAAGATCTCGGTGTAATTACAACAACATTGGGAATCACAACTGCGCAATTACAAGCTGATTTCGCAGCCGGTCAATCCCTTGCAACAATTGCAGGAGCAAAGACTCCGAACTTAATCACGGCCATAGTTACGGCTGAAACTGCGCGGATTAATGCTCGCGTTAAGCCAGGTGGATTGACCCAAGTGCAAGCAACCTCTTTGATTGCGGGGCTTACCGCGGTGGTAACTACCGCAGTGAATGCGGTTCCACCTAAGAGCAAGCACGGATTCGGGCTTCCTGCCGGTTTCGGCGCTCTTTTTGCAGCACCCGCCAAGCACAAATAGGGATAAATATCTCGTGGACCCCTGCCAGTTAAGGCGGGGGTCCACTTTTTTTTGAGAAGATACCTCCATGCGAATTCACATCGGCAGCGACCATGCAGGCTTAGATTTCAAAAACCGGATCGTTTCGCATCTCTTGGCCCAGGGCCACGATGTCGTTGACCACGGTCCGCACACCTTTGATGCACTCGATGATTACCCGGTCTTCTGTATTCCAGCGGCTATTGCTACAGCCGCAGAACCAGGTTCAATTGGAATTGTTTTAGGTGGCTCCGGTAACGGTGAACAGATGGCAGCCAATAAGGTTAAAGGTATTCGCGCTGCGTTGGTATGGAATGAAGCAACTGCGATCGCTGCTCGAGAACATAACGATGCCAATGTGATTGCAATTGGTGGCCGCATGCACACCGAAGAGGTCGCGCTAGCCCTCGTCGATTTATTTCTAGCGACTCCATTTACCAACGATCCGCGTCACGTGCGTCGAATCGCGTTAATTTCAAAATTTGAAGAAGATGGCGCCATTTAATCTTTTTTAAAGTATTTCAGGTCCGTTACGACATGACCTTTGCCGATGCCTTGACCTTCAAACTTGGTTAATGGTCGCCACTCTGGGCGATCAATCTTTCCGCCCGTAAAGAGCGAACTTGCCGCAAAAATGGTTTCGATCCATTGCACATATGGAACCCAATCGGTCGCAATATGAATATAGCCACCTGGTTTAAGTTTGTCGTGAATAAGCTGCAAGAAGTCGGGCTGAACTATGCGACGTTTGTGGTGATGCCTTTTTGGCCATGGATCGGGAAAGTAAAGATGGAAAGCATCGAAGGCTTGATTCTCAAAATGGTTATGTAGCACCATATGAACATCTTCTTTGATCAACAATAAATTCTTTAAATTCATCCGTTCTATATAACCAAGGAGTGCTCCCACCCCGGGCTTGTGCACTTCAACTCCGATGTACCCAATTTCAGGAAAAGCTGCTGCTATTAGTGCAGTCCCCTCACCCATGCCTGTGCCGATTTCCATGATCTGCACCGAGGTGCCTGGGAACAACTCGGCTGGCTTAATCGTGCCCGAGAGCTCAACTCCGAAGGCGCTCCAAGATCGCTTATAAGCGTTCTCTTGGGCAAGAGTCTGGCGGTCCCCACGTAACCTGTAGCTTCGATTATCGGGACGCTCAATCATCTTGTAACCTCCTTCCTTAGAGACAAAATCACAATTAGAACTGCAAGCCTAACCACACTGAGTCTGAGAGAAGAACATGCCTGGTATCAATATTTCACGATCCGAAGCCCTCGAGCGTTCGAGCCACCTTTCCATAGATAGCTACGAAGTATTTCTGGACGTTACGGGAACCGGCGAAACCTTCTTTGCCCGCAGCACCGTTACATTCAATTGCAACGAAATCGGGTATTCCACTTTTATCGACACAATGGCGCTACGCGTAATATCCGCAACCCTCAATGGATCACCAGTGATCACAAACGGTTTTGATGGTCAAACCATCTACCTCGCCAATCTCCAATCTGAAAATATCTTGGTCCTAGAAGTTGAATCGCTTTACTCCAAAACCGGTGAAGGACTGCAAAAATCTATAGATCCGGCAGATAATGAGACCTATCTATATTCTCAGGGCGAGACTGCCCACATTCGCAATATGTACCCGTGCTTTGATCAACCAGATCTCAAGGCCACTTTCACTCTATCTGTCCTGGCTCCACAAAATTGGGAAGTCATATCCAACAACCCGGTAAAAGATACCCGGCTCGATGGCGATGCTAAATTCTGGCAATTCACAACTACACCTCGCATCTCTACATACATCACCGCCGTGGTCGCCGGTCCTTACTCCCATGTTCATGATGAATATGTAGGTCAGAAAGTCGTACCACTTGGCATTTACTGCCGCAAATCGCTCGCCGAAAATGTGGACCCCGCAGAAATATTTCAGCTGACAAAGGAGGGCTTTGCCTACTTTGAGAAGATCTTTGGATTGGCATATCCCTTTGAAAAGTATGACCAAGTTGCAGTAGTCGACTTCAACTGGGGAGCGATGGAAAATGCCGGCGTTGTGACATTCCGTGAAGACCTCTTGGTATTCCGTAGCAGAGTGACCGAACGCCGACGCGAACAGCGCGCGCACGTGATCCTGCACGAAATGGCTCATATGTGGTTTGGAAATATGGTCACGATGTTCTGGTGGGACGATCTCTGGCTCAATGAGTCCTTTGCTGAATGGACCTCGTTCCTCGCGCTCGTTGAAGGTACGCGATTCAAAGATGGTTGGACCAGTTTCATTATCGATGACAAGAGTTGGGCATTTGACCAAGATCAATTGGTGAGTACCCATCCAATCGCAGTAGATATGGTTGATATCCATGCCGTCGACGCCAACTTCGACGGAATCTCTTACGCCAAAGGCTCAGCGGTACTGCACCAGTTGAGCGCTTACGTAGGTCGAGATAACTTCATCAAGGGGTTGCGCCAGTACTTCGAAAAATTTGCTTGGCAGAACACCAAGCTTTCCGATCTGCTCACCGAACTCAAGTCAACCAGTGGTCGCGATCTAGATGCGTGGAGTGGAACGTGGCTTAAAACTGCTGGAATCAACACGATGTATCCACTGCTCGAAGAGTCGAACGGTGTTTATACAAAGGTGGCTCTTAAGCAAGTCGCCCCAACCGTTCCTGCCGGATCACAAGAAGTTCGTCCGCACCGCATAGCTGTAGCTTTGTATGACCTTGTAGACGGCCAATTAGTTATTCGCAAGCGCACCGAAATTGATGCATCAGGTGAAATCTCCGAACTGCCTGAATTTGTCAATGAAAAGGTAGCCGATCTCTTTTTGATTAATGATGGCGATCTGGCCTATACCAAGATCCGCTTTGATCAACGTTCCATTGATACCCTGAAGAGTCATTTAGGAGACATAGTCGACCCCATCGCTAGAACCTTGGCCTGGATCGCTGTCTGGGATATGTGGCGCGATGCAGAAATCTCGACACATGATTTTACGCAACTCGTTCTGCAAGGTCTCAAGAGCGAAATTCTCATCAACTTGATTGCCGGTCTCGGCGCTGACTTGATCAGTAACGTGGAAATTCATTCCGACCCCGCTCGCCGAAACGACCTTCGAGCAGAAATGTCTAGCCAGGTTGAGGTTGTACTTCGCAACGCCGTGCCAGGTAGCGATAGTCAACTGCAACTAGCTCGGATTTACGCAACCCTCTCTATTACTCCAACGCAGATCGAGTTTGTTCGAAGCATGCTTGATGGAGGATTACCTGGCCTCGTCGTTGACCGCGATCTGCGGTGGTTCTTTGCAGTCACCCTTGCAAATCGCGGTGTAATTACACGCGATGAAATTGATTCGATACTCGCCCAGGATCAGACAATCACCGGTGAGTTAAGTCATGCTGAAGCAATTGCTGCGCTCCCAGATCCAGTCATCAAAGCCGAAACATGGAAGCAACTTCTTGGCAACGAACTCTCAACTTCCATGCGTTCTGCTTTGAGCAGCGGGTTCATGAGCGTTCGCCAAATCGATCTCATGTCAGCGTATGTAGATCCGTACTTTGACTCATTGCTCCACATGTGGAACAACACCTCGTTCGAAGTGGCTAGCAAGAGCGTCAAACTTCTCTATCCGCGTTACGTGATCTCTCAGGAAACTTTGGATAAATCTGACGTTTGGATGAATGGACCAGGAAAGGGCGCTCCGGATGTTTTGCGACGTTTGGTTTCAGAGGGGCGCGATTC
>CAIUIT010000062.1 GCA_903899375.1 uncultured Actinomycetes bacterium | reverse complement strand
TATTCTAAATAACCCTTGGCCGAGTCCAACCCTTCCAGGTATTGACCATCCCGTGCCGAGTTTGCGATTGCAGAGCACAAGCGGCTCCTTTGAAATTCTGCCCGGCTCGCAGCAGAGAATGTACATCTGCGGTATTACTCCATATGACGCCACACATCTGGGTCATGCCGCGACATATCTGACTTTCGATCTCATCAACAGGTACACCCGCTTAAGCGGTGGTTCGATGCACTTCGTTGAAAATATTACAGATATTGATGAACCACTCCTGGTGCGCGCGCAACGAGATGGCACCGATTGGCAGAGCTTGGCGCAGAAGGAGACAGATCTCTTCGCTGGCGATATGGCGGCTCTACGAATTATCGCTCCCGAGTGGTTCGTTCCCGCAACACAGGTGATGGATCTCGTTGACCTGGCGATTACGGCAATGGCTAAACATGGCTTTGTCTATTCGCTGGAAGGAGATTTCTATTTTAGAACGAAGGATCTCTTAGCCGATCTTCCATACTCTGCAGAAGAGTGCTTGCGCATATTCGGAGAGCGCGGTGGAGATCCCGATCGCGTTGGCAAAGAGCACCCCCTGGATCCCGTTCTCTGGATCGCACATAAAGAGGGAGAGCCAGGCTGGGAGTCGTCGCATGGCTTTGGCCGTCCCGGCTGGCATATCGAATGCGCTGTTATAAGTCTGCGTTACCTCTTAGGAGAGGGCTTTCTTGCAGGAGATGCAACGAGAACTTCTCTGATAGATATTCAAGGCGGCGGAAGTGATTTGATCTTCCCTCATCACTTTATGTCGGCGATTCAAGTAAAGGCGATCACGGGACAGCAATTTGCGCGCGGTTATGTGCACACCGGAATGATCGGCCTAGGTGGCGAAAAGATGAGTAAGAGCAAGGGCAATCTAGTCTTCGTCTCCAAACTTCTTAACGATAGAGTTGATCCCGTTGTCATCAGATTTGCATTGCTACGCGACCATTACGCAGAGGATCGCATGTGGAGCCAGGAGCTCCTGGTGTCGGCGGAGTCCGAAGTTGCGCGCATAAGATTCGCACTCTCGCGAAATGAAGTCGCCCCCACATCCACTGTCGTCGCAGAAATAATCGGCGCTTTGAGTGAGAATCTTGATACACCGAAGGCAATTGCGGCGCTCTTCTCTTGGGTAGATGCGACGGAATCAGGCTTAGTTGGAGGTTCTGCAGGCGAGTTAGCGAGAGCCTTAGATAGCGTTTTGGGCCTAGCCTTCTAGGCTAAACTCACCCCATATAAAGAGGAACTCTTTATCGCACCCCGCGGGTAAGTTCTTCAACGCCGTCTATCAATGGAGCCTTTAACAATGGAAGCAGTTCTCTTTGATATGGATGGCACTCTCATCAACTCTGAGCCTTACTGGCTGATAGCAGAGACCGCGCTGATGGCTCGCTATGACCACCAGTGGACCGACGAAGATCAGGCTTACTGCCTGGGCGGTCCTCTCCCTAAAGTGGGTGCATACATGTCCAATCTATCTGCACAGGTCCACGATGCAATCTACTTTGAAAATGAACTTGTTCGACTGGTCGCAGAACAATTCACATTGGGATTGGAGTTCATGCCAGGCGCCCAAGAATTGGTTCAAGATCTCATGGAATCTCAGGTGCCTATGGCGCTGGTCTCCGCCAGCCCGCGCTTGCTCGTCGATTCAGCAATAGATCTATTACCACCCGGAACATTTATCACCAGCATCTCCAACCAAGATGTAAAGGTAAGCAAGCCAGATCCCGAGAGCTATCTCAAGGCGGCTGCACATCTTGGTGTAGACATAACACGGTGCTTGGTGCTGGAAGATTCGCGGACGGGAATTAGTGCAGGACTAGCCAGCGGCGCAATTGTTATTGGAATTCCTCATTTGATCACTTATCCACCCACACCTAGATTGCATATACGACAAGATCTTGTGGGGCTCAAAACCAATGACATTAGAGAGATTTTTCATATAGAGAGCAAAGAGGACAGCAATGCGTCCAGAATTTAATTACAACGATCGGGTGCAGCTCACCGATGCCAAGGGAAAGTTGCACACAATTACCCTCAAGGAGGGTGGGGAGTGGCACACACATAAAGGTTGGTTGATTCACGATCAGATTGTGGGAATGCCGCAAGGATCGGTTGTTGAAACCACCGCTGGCCTTAAATTCCTGGCCTTTAAACCACTCTTGGGTGACTATGTTCTTTCTATGCCACGAGGTGCGACGATCGTCTATCCTAAAGATGCCGCTCTTATAGTTGGTTTCGCAGATATAGCACCAGGTCTGCGCGTGCTAGAAGCTGGCGTTGGATCTGGGGCTCTCACAATTTCGCTATTGCGCGCTGTTGGACCTGCTGGAGCGGTCGACTCGTACGAACGTCGCGCTGAGTTTGCCGAGATCGCAACGAAGAATGTACACAACTACTTTGATGGGGTACCGGAAAATTGGACACTCACGTTAGGTTCGGTGCAAGACAAGTCCAGTGAAGTTAAATACGATCGCATCGTTCTCGACATGTTGGCACCATGGGAGTGCGTCGAGTTGGCCGACAATGTATTGCACCCCGGGGGAGTGCTCCTCGCCTATGTTGCTACAACCACGCAACTATCGGCGATGGCTGAGGCAATTAAAGAAACTGGACGATTTACTGAGCCAGAGAGCAATGAGTCGCTCGTTCGGCAGTGGCACCACGAGGGTCTTGCAGTACGTCCCGTGCATCGCATGATTGGGCACACGGGGTTCTTGATTCAAGCGCGACGTTTAGCTCCTGGAGTGATTGCGCCGCTTCGTAGGCGACGACCATCTAAGGGTGCCTACGGCCTGCCAGAAGATGAGAGCGCTATTTAACTCCGAGTAAATCTACAACGAATACCAAGGTCTCATTCGCTGGAATATTGCCGGCTCCCTGCGCCCCATAAGCCAAGGCAGGAGGAATAATGAAGAGGCGACGCCCGCCAATTTTCATTCCTGGAATACCCTGTTGCCAGCCGAGAATGAGGTTAGCTAGGGGTGCGGTAAATGGCTGTGCTGTCCAAGAAGTTTGATATACAACTCCAGTCTTCCATGACATCACTACATATTGCGCTGTGACTGTCGAAGAGGAGAGGGCGGCTTGGCCCTTGCCAACGATGATGTCCTTGGTAATAAGTTTTGTAGGCGCTGCTCCGACAGGCTTTCCTATTACAGGAGCAACTCCTGCATGTGCCGAGACAGAAGGTAGGACGACGCTATTCATTGGGGCCTTTCCGTGCGCCTTAGGCGCCTTAGGCGCCGTGGTTGCGGCATGTGCGAGTGTGGGCAGGCTACCGCTAAGAATGATGAGTCCAATTGATGCCACACGGACTGTCTTCGATGGGTAAAAATTCATCAAGCTTCTCCCTCTAATAATCCTTTGATTCCAGGTGGCGATACTAGCAAACGCCTAGAGTACGGGTGTGTCAGATCAGAAGACCGAAAGGCTCATCAACCTTACGATGGCGCTCTTAGCCACTAAGCGTTTTCTCAGCAAAGCCGAGATATTTCAAAACGTAGCTGGGTACACGGGTTCCACCGAAACTAAAGAGAGAATGTTCGAGCGGGATAAAGATGACCTGCGAGCACTGGGAGTAGTGATTCAGGTTGGGACTCATGACCCACTCTTTGACGATGAACCGGGTTATCGAATTCTGGAGAGCGAATACGAACTCGATATGGGAGAACTCAGTCCAACAGAGCTGTCGTATCTCTCGTTAGCGGCAACCATCTGGCGCAACCAACTCTTCTCGTCCAGCGGCGCATTAGCCCTGGTAAAGCTCGATGCTCTCGTTGGCACCGCTCTGCGCGAAGACTTTGGTCATGCAACTCTGTCTCTAGAGAACGAAACACCACTATTTCCTGCTTTATGGGCGGCACTTACCGAATGCAGAAACATTGCCTTCACCTATCGCAGCACAAAAACGAAGACTCGTCACATCTCACCTTACGGTCTAACACTCTGGCATGGCACCTGGTATTTGGTAGGAAAAGATCTAGAAAAGGGTGAGATGCGAGTCTTTCGGGTATCTCGCATAACTTCCGAAATCAAAACAGAGAGCAGTCCAGGCGCTTTCGTGGTTCCAGATGGATTTAGCATTGAAGAACATCTGGTGATGTTGCAGCCAGAACCGAACATTGCTTTTACCGCTCGTGTTCGAGTTGGGCGCTGTCACAGCCTGCGATCTAAATCAACAGTTACTAATATCGACGCTGAATGGGATCGAGTGGAATTCTCCTTGGGCAATAACTGGCGTGAAGAGATCCTTTGGTTCGGTTCGGATATTGTTCTCGAGAAACCAACAGAGAATGTCACCGAGATAATTTCACTCCTGCGGAGCAAGCTATGAGCGAGAGCGCACTCGATCGGGTTGCTCGCGCCCTCAATCTGATTCCATTTATAGCAAATAATCCTGGTCTTTCCGTCGTTGAAATAGCAGTGAGATTCAATTCCACTCCCACCCAAATATCTAAAGATCTCTCTCTTCTGCATATGTGTGGACTTCCCGGATATTCGCATCTGGAACTATTGGACATAGATTACGAGGACCCCGACTATGTCTCTGTGACCGAAGCTCAGGTGCTAGATCAGCCACGATCACTCACGCAAGTGGAGGCACTGACTCTAGTGCTGGGACTGCAATTGCTAGGTGAACTAGCTTCCGATGAAAATGAAGCGACCGCTATATCTTCATTGCGAAGTCGGATCGGCAGCTTGTTTGGCGAGCAGTTATCAAGGAAGGTGACTATCGCTGATGCAATAGTCGATTCACCAATTGCTAGAAGACTTTCTCAGGCTATCTCGCAGAGCCAACATTTAACAATTCATTACAACTCTGCATCAAGTGACTCAGTGAGTTCGCGCGAAATATATCCTCTTGAAATTACTTATCGCGACGGGATTGGATATCTCAATGCATTTTCTACCTCGGCGGGGGAACTGCGTACTTTTCGCCTTGATCGAATAGAGGATATTAAGATCGGCCAAGAAGATGAGAATTTCCTCGAAGGCGTAGTGCGTGCGCACCACAGTCCAGAGGATCAAGATGTCGAAATTGAAATGGGCCGTGATGGTTTCTTCTTTATCGAAAAACATAACGAAATTGTTACCTCGTATCACGAGATCAGGGATCGCTTTCAAATCACCTTAAGGGTGACCTCCGGTGAGTGGATGACCCGTACATTGCTGGCCTGGCCGAGCCAGATCGTCATCTTGCGCCCAGCTGAACTGGCGGTGGCAATTCATGAGCGGATCGCAGGCGCCCTCGCCAATTACCACTAAGACCTACCTAATTACCACTAAGATTAGCCCACCTCGAGATTGGAATATAAATGGGAGACCTTAAGCCCTGGCACATTGTTATCGTCGTACTTGTCTTTGTCATTCTCTTCGGAGCAAAGCGACTTCCAGATTCAGCTAAATCGGTTGCCAAGTCGCTGCGGATATTCAAAGATGAGTTGAAGACGCCAGAACAGAAAAAAACAGATGGCGGCTCTTCTTCAACGCCTTCCAACTAGGAAATAGTCGGTGACCACTGAAGATAGTGGTCGGATGTCATTGCTGGAGCACTTTAGAGAGCTCCGCAAGCGCACTGTCCGTTCTGCTCTGTCGATCGCAATATTTGGAACTCTTGGGTGGGTTTTCTATACCAAGATAGTCCGTATTCTCACAAAGCCTGTTTGCGATCTTTCGCGCGCTCAATCGACGCCGCACCACTGTGGGGTCCTATACATCGACGGCGTCCTGGGACCGCTTAATTTGCAGATCTCTGTAGCCATTGTTTCTGGAGTTATTCTTGCCTCACCAATCTGGCTCTACCAACTCTGGGCCTTCGTCTCACCTGCGCTCCACAACAAAGAGAAGAAGTACTCAATTTTTTTCATCGCAATCGCCACACCTTTCTTTATCGCGGGAGCAGCTCTGGCGTACTGGATATTGCCGATCGCTATCCGAGTCCTGCTCGGGTTTACCCCAACAACTCTCACTAATCTCATTAAATTTAGTGACTACTTAACTTTCGTGCTGCACCTCATTCTGGTCTTTGGCCTTGCCTTTGAGCTTCCCGTTTTTCTTATTGCGCTCAACTTCGCCGGGGTGCTCTCCGGACGATCAATTCTCAAACCATGGAGAATTGCAGTCTTTGGCATCACGCTTTTCTCGGCAACTTTTGTACCTACTAGCGACCCGCTCACAATGGGCGTCCTAGCGCTCCCTCTCGTCGGATTTTATTTCGCAGCAGGAGGCATCGCACTTCTCAACGATCGCCGCAGAGCGGCAAAGAACGTAGAGTGAAGACTCTCGTAGTCATCAACCCGCACTCGGGTGGCGGCAAGGGATTAGTAGTGGGTGCCAAAGTTCGCGCCAACTACGCGGGATTGGGAGAATCGATCACATACATCCAAGCCTCTTCACTCAAAGAATCTCTCGCGCAAGTGCAGAGCGCATGTGCAAACAGTAAATTTGATCTCCTGATTTCTGTTGGGGGAGATGGATTAATCCATGATCTGCTGCCGTCACTCATCGAAAACGATCTCCCTCTCTTGGTAATTCCTGCTGGTACCGGGAATGACTTTGCGAGAACTTTAGGTTTGCATGGGCAGAAACTGGCTCTTCTTCTGGCTCAGCCTGCTCTCTCTAAACCTTCACTTATAAACGTAGGACTCATTAAGAATGGCCTTGCGCAAACTCCATTTATTCAAATATTGAGCACCGGCTTTGACTCTGTAGTGAATGAACGGGCTAACAATTTCAAGATTGTTCGAGGTAAGATCAAGTACATCCTTGCTGTGCTGCAAAAAGTATGGAGATTTCGCGCATTGGAATTTACTTTGGACATCGATGGACAAGAGCGCCACCAAAAGGCGATGTTGGTATGTGTTGCTAACGGTCAAAGCTATGGTGGGGGCATGAAGATTGTTCCTCACGCGAAGGATGATGATGGCTTACTCGACGTAATGGTCGTAGATCGAGTGAATCCTTTCCGCCTCCTCATGGTCTTTCCACGGGTCTTCTTCGGCACTCATGTAACCCATCCGAAGGTCCACTTTTACACTGGAAGAAGCATCAAGATTTCAGGCAAGACCCAAGCTTTTGCCGACGGAGAGAGGATCTCCGACTTGCCGATCGAAGTGAAAATCTCTGAGAAGAGCTTGCGGGTCTACCGCTTATGAGTACGCCTGCCGAACGATATGCGGCAGCGCAGTCTCGAAATTCCTTTAAAGCGACCAACGAATTTGCCGCCAAATTTGATTTCCCACTCGATGATTTTCAAATAAGTGGTTGTCACTCTTTAGAAGCTGGTAGGGGAGTACTTGTCGCCGCGCCTACCGGGGCTGGCAAGACTGTTGTGGGTGAATTTGCCGCTTTCCTGGCCATGAGCCAAGGTAAGAAATGTTTTTACACCGCACCTATTAAGGCGCTCTCCAATCAAAAATATTCAGATTTTAAGGAGATGTTTGGAGAGGCTAACGTCGGACTGCTTACCGGAGATACCAGCATCAATTCAGAGGCGAACATCGTCGTTATGACGACTGAAGTGCTGCGAAATATGATCTACGCAGATTCGCGAACACTTAACAACTTGCAATTCGTTGTCATGGATGAAGTCCATTACCTAGCCGACAAGTTTCGCGGCGCCGTCTGGGAAGAGATTTTGATCCATCTTCCGGAGAGCACCCAAGTAGCTTCCCTTTCTGCAACAGTCTCCAATGCGGAAGAGTTTGGTGATTGGCTCAATGAGGTGCGAGGGAATACCGATGTCATCGTCTCGGAAACACGTCCCGTTCCGCTGTATCAACATGTTCTCTTCAATACGCGTTTGCTCGACCTTTTTGTCGACGATGGACGCGTAAATCCCGAGATCGTGCGCCTAGAAAAAGAGAGCTACCGCAATGCTCGGGCAGCATCAGGCGCTCACAAGGGTCGTAACTCTGGCTGGAATGACCGCGGGCCAAATGTTAAACAAATGGGACGAGCTGAAGTCATCGAGAAACTTGACCGCGAAGGTTTGCTGCCAGCGATTACCTTCATCTTCTCCCGCAATGCATGCTCTGCGGCGGTTCATCAATGTTTAGTAGCAGGCATACGTCTTACCAATGCCGAAGAGCGGAGCATCATTCGCGAGATTGCCTTTCGCGCGACTTCCAATATCCCGGAGGAAGATCTAGTCGTCTTGGGTTTTTCAGAATGGCTAGATGGATTAGAGCGCGGTATCGCCGCCCACCATGCGGGATTGCTCCCAGCATTTAAAGAGACGGTGGAAGAGCTTTTCCAACGCGGCCTGGTCAAGTGTGTCTTTGCTACCGAAACTCTCGCACTTGGAATAAATATGCCAGCCCGGACCGTTGTTCTCGAAAAGTTGGTGAAGTGGAATGGCGATGCACATGTCGCAATATCTCCCGGTGAGTTCACGCAGCTGACTGGGCGAGCTGGTCGAAGGGGGATTGACGTCGAAGGCAACGCAGTAATTTTGTGGAGCAAAGAGATTGATTCAGGTTCGGTTGCCGGTCTGGCATCGACACGTACTTATCCGCTCAAGAGTAGTTTCAAGCCCACGTACAACATGACAATCAATTTAATATCGCGTTTTGGAAGTGTGAGCGCACGCGAATCCCTGGAATCATCCTTTGCGCAGTATCAAGCCGATAAGGCGGTCGTAGGACTCGCACGACAAATTAAAAGAAATCATGGAGCAATCTCAGAACTACGAGAGACGATGGTCTGCCATGCAGGGGATTTTGAGGAGTACGCAGACATTCGTTCTGACATTAAGGCGATTGAGAAGTCATTCGCAAAGCTCACTAAAGCTAAGAGAATTTTGGCCGAAGACGAACTCATTGCTGCTCGTAAGGCCTTGCGCTCTCATCCCTGTCATTCCTGCGGCGATAGAGAAGATCATTCTCGTATTGCCGAACGGGTAGATCGGTTGGTTCGCGAATCACGCGGCTTAGAGGAACGAGTAAGTACCCGCACTGATCTCATTGCAAAACGCTTCGACAAAGTCCAAGTAATGTTGGAGCGCTCCGGTTATCTAAATAACGGTGTGATAACCGAGTGGGGCACACTCTTGGCGAAAATTTATGGAGAAACTGATCTCTTGATCGCCCAACTCATTAAGCGTGGTAGCTTCGATACGCTCAATGGCCCAGAGATGGTTTCTGTTCTCTCTGCACTGGTCTTTGAAGCCAGGAGAGATGAGTCTCCCAAGATACCTAAAGGTGCGGTGGAAGAGTCGCTCAACGATCTAATTCACCAATGGTCACTCATCCACAGTAATGAAATAGATATAGGTTTAGAACCTATGCGCGAACCGGACTTGGCTTTCTGCTGGGTTTCATATCGCTGGGCTAGTGGACATTCTCTTGGTGCGATACTTAAAGGAACAGAACTGACGGTCGGGGATTTCGTCCGCTCTATGAAGCAAATTATCGATTTGTTGCGTCAGATCGGAAATGCATCTCCACATCTCTCGCAAACCGTTGAAAATGCTTTAAAGAGAATCGACCGTGGAATTGTCTCTTACGCTGGGATTGTCGGATGACATTATTACTCCTCGACAGCGCTTCGCTCTGGTACCGAGCATTCTTTGGAATGCCAGACACGCTTCTTTCACCGAGCGGTGAACCCATCAATGCCATCAAAGGTTTTCTCGACATGTCTTCCCGATTGATTAATCAATACCAACCTTCACGATTAGTAGCCTGTTTAGAGGGAGATTGGCGTCCTAGTTGGCGGGTAGAACTTTTCCCTGGGTATAAGGCCAATCGGATCGACGAGAGTGGTGAAGAGGAAGAACCCGATACTTTGGGACCTCAGATACCTGTCCTATTAGATATTCTAGAAGCCTTCGGAATTCCCATGGTTGGCGTCGATGATTACGAAGCTGACGACATCATGGCTAGCTTCAGTGTAAAAGAGCGCGGTCCGACATTTGTGGCAACCGGCGATCGCGACCTCTTCCAGTTAGTGGATGACAAGCGACGTGTGAAAATAGTTTATCTTGCTAAAGGAATTTCCAATCACGACCTCGTTGACAGAGCCTGGATTAAAAGCAGGTATGAAATCCCGGGGGACAGGTACGCACTCTTTGCAATGCTCCGCGGTGATGCATCTGACGGGCTTCCAGGTGTAAGAGGAATCGGCGAGAAGGGCGCAGCGCTCATAGCAAATAATTTCGAGACGATCGAAGATGCGTTAGCTGCAGCATATGCGGAGGATGAAAAATTGACTCCCGCACTGCGTAAGAAATTGATCGAAGGTGCAGACTACGTCGCAATCGCACCGAAATTAGTGCATTGCGCTTTGGATGTTCCGATCCCTTCGATGTCTATAGCCATGCCGTCTCGTCCCACAGACATGTCACAGATTTGGAATTACAAAGAGCAGTACGGACTCGGTTCATCTATCGACCGAATGATTGCTGCACTCAATTGGTAACTACTAGAACTCTCGTCATCGTTCCTACGTACAACGAGGCAGCGAATATCACCGATGTAATTCAAAGGCTTAAACTGGCAACGCCTGATGTCGACATACTTATTGTTGACGATAACTCTCCAGATGGCACCGGCGCACTGGCCGATTCCTTGACCGATAATCGGACTCACGTTCTTCACCGACCAGATAAAGGTGGATTAGGGCCGGCATATCTCGCAGGTTTTTCCTGGGGTTATAAGCAGGGTTACGAGTATTTTGTGGAGATGGACGCCGATGGAAGCCATCAACCGGAAGAGATATCTCGGTTTCTCGCCATCGCCCCAGGATGTGATCTGGTTATAGGAACGCGGTGGATGCCCGGTGGTCTGGTCGTCAATTGGCCTATTTCCAGGCGATTAATCTCTCGTTTTGGCACCAGATATGCAGCTGTTGCGTTGGGTTTATCTTTTAGAGATCTCACCAGCGGATATCGACTTTTAAGTCGTCAACTGATTCAAGACGTTTTAGATTCGCATGTCACCTCAATTGGTTATGGATTCCAAATCGAAATAGTTCGCATCGCCATTAACCAGAAGCGAACGATCGCTGAAGTGCCGATTACATTCATTGAACGGGTAGCTGGAAGTTCAAAGATGAGTCGGAAGATCGTTCTTGAGGCATGGAGAAAAACCACCTTTTGGGGTTTCCAACGCATACTTAATCGCCGATAATCTACATTATGTAAAGTAAAAGTTTAGCCGTTGATGGCCAACTCCTCGATCGGCGTGCAGGAACAGACAAGATTGCGATCTCCATATACCCCATCGATTCGCCCAGTTGCAGGCCAATACTTGCCTTTATGGGCCATCTCAGGGTCACTTCCCAACGGATATGCGCCCATCTCGCGCGAGTACTTCCGATCCCAGTCGGCTCTCAAAAGGTCGCTGTCCGTGTGAGGCGCAAAGCGTAAAGGAGACTCTTCAATGGTTATTTCGCCATGTTCGATATCAGAAATCTCTGCTCTAATCGAGATCATCGCGTTGATGAAACGATCCAGCTCGCCAATATCCTCAGATTCTGTAGGTTCGATCATGAGGGTTCCAGCAACTGGGAAGCTGACCGTTGGAGCATGGAAGCCGTAGTCCATGAGTCTTTTTGCCACATCATCGACCGTGGCACCCGTCTGCTTGGTAATTTCACGCAGATCGACAATGCATTCATGGGCGATAAATCCATGTGCGCCCTTGTAGAGGACAGGAAAATGTGGATCTAACTTTCGGGCGATGTAATTAGCCGAAAGAATCGCAACCTCGGTGGCGCGGGTCAGGCCATCTCCCCCCATCATCTGGATGTAACTCCATGAAATCGGCAAGATTCCTGCTGAACCAAATGGTGCTGAGCTAACCGGTCCAGGACCTTGCGCAGAGCCCACCGAACTATCAAGTGGATGGTTCGGTAAGTATGGCGCCAAGTGGGCGCGTGATATTACAGGACCGACGCCTGGTCCCCCACCGCCATGAGGAATACAGAAAGTCTTGTGGAGATTTAAATGCGAAACATCTGCACCAAATTTGCCAGGCTGAGCGAGCCCGACAAGAGCATTGAGATTCGCGCCATCTACGTAAACCTGTCCACCGGCATCATGTACTAGTCCGCAGATCTCCGAGATAGCTTCTTCAAATACTCCATGTGTCGAAGGATATGTAACCATGAGAGCAGCAAGTCGATTACTGTATTCGGCAATCTTAGTTTTCAAATCGTCGACTGAAACGTTTCCTGCCTCATCGCATGCAATAACAACGACTTTCATTCCTGCCATCACGGCACTGGCTGCATTGGTTCCATGCGCGCTCGATGGAATCAAACAGATATCCCGATGAGTTTCTCCTTTGTGATCAAGGAAATTGCGAATAGCTAGTAGTCCGGCAAATTCACCTTGCGAACCCGCGTTAGGTTGTAGTGACACTGCGTCATATCCCGTGATTGCAATAAGCCAGTCCGAAAGTTCTTGGATAAGTCGACGAAATCCTAAACTTTGCCCCGCCGGCGCAAACGGGTGCAGAGAAGAAAATTCTGGCCATGTAACAGGAATCATCTCGGTCGTCGCATTCAATTTCATCGTGCAAGACCCAAGTGGGATCATGCTGCGGTCTAGCGCTAGATCGCGATCAGATAATGTGCGAATATAACGCAACATTGCAGTTTCTGAATGATACGTGGTAAAGATGCGATGAGTAAGGAACTTAGTTACACGTTTGTAAATAGCAGGTAAAGCCTCTGCATTCTTAACAAGGGTAGCTGCGAAAATTGCTAGAAGGTCGGCTATATCACGATCGGTTACAGTTTCATCGAGAGAAATTCCAACACTCTCTTGCGAAACCTTGCGAAGATTGATTCCTCGCTCTGCCGCCGCCTTAAGGATCTCCGATGCCTGCACTTGATTGACAACGAAGGTATCAAAGATTTCGCCTTGAGTTACTTTGAAACCTTGCGCATGGAGTGACCCTCTTAAGGTGTGTGCATGGTTTCTAATGCGAGTTGCAATTGATTCCAAGCCATCCGGACCATGCCACATCGCATAGAAGCCTGACATGACCGCTAGCAATACCTGAGCTGTACAAATATTTGAGGTCGCCTTGTCGCGACGAATATGTTGCTCTCGCGTCTGCAAGGCCAATCGGAAAGCTGGATTGCCATGTACATCCAGACTCTGGCCAACTAAGCGACCAGGAATCGAACGCTCTAAGCCTAAGCGAACCGCCATGAATCCAGCGTGTGGTCCGCCAAAGCCCATAGGTACTCCGAAGCGTTGTGCAGAACCGATCGCCACGTCTGCGCCGTATTCCCCCGGAGACTTATACAAAGTGAGAGAGAGAAGATCACAGGCAACAATGGCGAGAGCTCCTACGCTTTGAATTTCCGCAATGGCTGGTGCTAGATCAAAGATCTCGCCATATGTCGATGATTGAGTGATGATGGCACCAAAAATAGCTTCGCTCATATCCTGCAAAGAGTTCTGCGTACCCTCGATAATTGAAATTTTCAAAGGCTTTGCGCGAGTATGTATTACTGCCTTAATATGCGGATGAAGATGTGAATCAATGAAGAAAGCTGCTTCGTCACTCCCCTTCCAGACGCGTCGGGCTAAAGTCATCGCCTCAGCTGCAGCGGTTGCCTCATCGAGCATCGATGCATTTGCTATTGGAAGCGCCGTGAGATCCCCGACGACTGTTTGGAAAGCAAACATTGCCTCGAGCCGTCCCTGGCTGATCTCAGGCTGATAGGGAGTGTATGCGGTGTACCAGGCGGGGTTCTCCAAGATGTTGCGAAGAACGACCGGTGGGGTAATGGTTCCGTAATATCCAATTCCTATGTAGGAACGCATCACTTTATTTTCAGATGCGAACTCACGCAACCTCTCGATCGCAGCAACTTCAGAAATACCTGCCGGGAGTAGATTGACTAGCTTTTCACGCATGGCAATATTTTCGGGAACAACTTTTTTTATCAAGGCATCTAAAGAGGCTTCGCCGATATCCGCGAGCATTGCTGAAATTTCTCTTTGGTCTGGCCCAATATGGCGATCTACAAAGTTCTCGCGTAAAGACACCTGTCCCCCTTAAGGATGAAAAAAATCTCCTAGAGCAAGGATAAGGAGTTTTATGCCCCCTTGCTCTTCCTTCGTAGGGCTAATTCATCATTACTTGATGTGATAATGGACCCATCTGCCCCAGATTCGCCTTGCAGATTTGCCAGAGTTCCCTCTACTTCGTTCCACACCTTGTTGATTGCAATTCCGAAGACTCCTTGGCCACCTTGCAGCAGATCGATAATTTCATCGGGGGAATTGCACTCATAAATGGAGACCCCATCGCTCATGAGAGTCATGCTCTCCAGATCTGCCACTCCCCTCATACGAAGATGCTCCACGGCCGTACGGATATTTTGAAGTGAGACTCCAGTATCAAGCAGTCGCTTAACTATCTTTAGAACGATGATGTCTCTGAAGCTGTAAAGGCGCTGCGATCCTGATCCAGCTGCACTCTTAATGCTCGGCGAGATTAGATCTGTACGAGCCCAGTAGTCGAGTTGACGATAGGTGATGCCCGCTGCAACACATGCTGTTGCACCACGGTAGCCGACCTCAGGGGTTAGTTCGCTCATCATGACTCACTTCTTAGGAAAGAAGGCCGAAGGGGATCGACACCTGTAAAGAGTAGAACGAGCTGGCCCTAAATAGGGCACGCGACACGGGAAACTTTAAACCTTTACTTGAGGCTTAGGATTTCTACGAGGCGAAATCCTCTGGATTGATCTGGTCTAGAAACTCTCGGAACTTCTCCACCTCATCCTCGGATTGGTCAGGGATCTCAATCCCGGCCTTGGCGAAGAGGGAATCTGCTGCTGAAATTGGGGCGCCTACGCGCAGAGCAAGGGCGATGGCATCGCTGGGCCGGGCAGATACGGTTATCGCGCCCTCAAGATGAAGCTGGGAATAGAAGACTCCATCGACAAGATCGGTGATTTCAACACGCTCTACCTTTGCATTCACAAGGTGAAGGACAGAGGTAAAGAGATCATGAGTCAGCGGACGAGTGGGAACCAGTCCCTGCTGTGCAAAGGCTATTGCGGAAGCTTCCACCGCTCCGACCCAGATCGGTAGATAGCGAGTGCCATCAACCTCTTTGAGTAGAACGATCGGTTGGTTCGAGGGCATCTCGATGCGAACTCCTACTACTTCAACGGGGATGCTCATGAAAGATTATTACCTTGCGCGATGCAGACCAGAGCGAACCAGCGAGGCGTGGAGTTTGACCGAGAGAGATGCCAATTCATTGGCCACCTCATCGGCACGGGCCTTGGCATCTGAACTCTTCTGACGGAGGATCGGAGTGATGACCTGCTCAACGAGGCCAATCTCTCGATCGGCGGCAGATTTGAAGGAGCGTAGATGACGGGCTTCTATTCCAAAGGCAGCAATTGCGGCAATGATCCGAGCAACTGCTAGGGCATCGGCGTCGTAATAGCGGCCACGGATAGTGATCAAACCAAAAGATTCAACCTCAGTTAATTGCTCATCGGTCAGTTCAGAGGATTCGAGCAACTCAATCCGTGAGAGTCGAAGTTCACTCTCCCCTGCAAAATGCCCGGGTGCGAACTCTCCATCAACGGTTGCTAAACGAGGGGTGGCGCTGCCACCTGGCAAAGCTGCAGGTTCTAATCCTCTATCGAGGGCATCCAAATTCTCTTTAATAACGCGAAGAGGCAGGTATTGATCGCGCTGGGCGGTGAGCACATAGCGCAAGCGCTCTAAATCCACTCCAGTAAACTTTCGATATCCCGAGGGAGTCCTCTGTGGCTCTATGAGACCTTCCGATTCCAAGAAGCGAATCTTCGAGATAGTAATGTCAGGAAAATCTCCGCGGAGTTTTCCAAGCACTTCTCCGATGCTTAAATAAGCGCGCGCTGGAACCGCCATTAGTTCGCCCTCCCCTTGAAATATGTCAATCTGAATTTACCAATTTGAATTTCATCTCCAACGGCCAACCCCGACTCTTGCACCTGATGTGCGTTGAGGTAACTTCCGTTGAGACTTCCTAGATCAACAACTTTAAATTCTCCCTGCATGGAACGAGAGATCTTGGCATGCTTTCGCGAAACAGTTACATCATCCAAAAATATTTCGCTCTTTGGATCGCGGCCAATAAAGGTTTCATCGGAATCTATGAGAAAACGTGCACCCTTATTCGGTCCTGCGATAACAATTAACATTGCTGAGCGTTGTGGCAATTGGCTTACTATCTCTCGCTCCTGTAACGAGAGGACGGAAAATATCTCCTCCAACGGACGAGGTTTTGGAACCGATCGAAGGGCTGAGAGGTGGATTGTCGATGTGAGGTCCGCCTTGGCCGACTCGTCGGGAGCTTTTGAATCGTTCACTTCTCTCCCTCCATTAAGGCCGAGATTAACCCTCAATCTCTATCTTGACTAGAGGCTGACACTATTCATGGCGCGCTGAAAAATCAAGCCGTTAGGGCTTCATACTCCGCGCTGGATAGAAGATCATTGGGTGCGGCAGAGATCTCTATCTCTGCGATCCAACCTGCAATGTAAGGATCCTGGTTAAGCAATTCCGGATTTGCATCTAATGCGGGATTGACAGATTTCACAGTTCCCGTCAATGGAGAATAAATCTCTGAAACTGATTTTGTGGATTCGACTTCTCCGCAGACTTCGCCGGACCTAACGCTCTGGCCTACCTTCGGTAGTTGAATGTAAACGATATCCCCGAGGGCGCCCTGGGCGAAATCAGTAATGCCGATCTGAAAGGTAGTGTCAGATGTTTCGCGAACCCACTCATGTTCCTTCGTGTATTTCAAATCTGCTGGGACGCTAGACATATTTTCTCCTCTGCTCGGATATGGCAATTTTTGAATAATCCACTGCTGCTAGAAGGTACAACCCTATCCCCCATATCGCAAACCCCCATCCAAACGAATGAGCGAATTCGCCCCAACCGCTGGTGCTGCTGAGCAAGAGGAATGGGAAGGCGTAAAGCAAGTTGAAAGTCGCCGCCTTGCCCAAAAAAGTGACGGAGAATACTTTCCCACTCCCCCGTCTATAGATTCCCAGAAGGACGATCATGTACAGGTCACGTGCGCCCAGAACCACCACCATCCACCATGGGATGTAATGCTTGAGTGCTAAACCAATGACGGTCGCCGCTATATAGAGCCGATCGATCGTTGGGTCCATCGCAGCGCCTAATTTTGATTCTTGGTGCAGCCAACGCGCAACTTTTCCATCAAAGTAATCCGTTGCAGCTCCCAAACCAAGAACGATATAGCTCCACCCTTTGAGATCTTCTCCCAAAAGAAGCCATAGAAATAAGGGAACCCCGCACGCGCGGATCAGAGTCAATCCATTGGGAATAGTTAAAACTTCCCGACGCGAAATTTCCATTTAATACTTTCTTTCTTCTCGTTCCCGGACCTTGATAGATACCTCAACTGGGGTGCCTTCGAAGCCAAATTCTTCACGGAGGCGGCGCTCAATAAACCTACGATAACTCGGTTCAACCCATTCGCTAGAGAAGACCACGAATTTAGGTGGAGCGATAGTGGCCTGGGTTGCAAAACGAATTTTTGGTTGTTTTCCACCGCGGACTGGTGGTGGAGTGGCTGATACCAAAGCGCCCAAGAAGGCATTGAGTTTGGCGGTAGGTACTCGCTTCTCCCAGCTTCGCAACGCAGTACGCAGCGCAGGAGCCAGACGATCTCTGTGCCAACCTGTCTTAGCCGAAAGATTAACTCGTTGCGCCCAGGGATAACGTTCGAGATTTCGCTCTAGTTCTTTATCGAGCTGTTCGCGCCTTTCGTCATCAACGACATCCCACTTGTTCATCACCAAAACCATGGCGCGCCCAGCCTCTTCGGCCATCGTGACAATGCGCAAATCTTGTTCGGTGAGTGGTAGCGAGGCATCAATAACTATCACAGCAACTTCCGCACGATCAAGCGCCGCAGCTGTTCGCAAACTGGCGTAGTAATCCGTTCCACTGTCATGTATAGCTCGTTTGCGAATTCCTGCGGTATCGATAAAGCGCCAGGTATCTCCCCCGAGTTCGATGAGTTCATCGACGGGATCGCGAGTTGTGCCAGCAACATCATCAACGAGTACTCGCGACTCTCCTGCTAGCGCATTTAAGAGACTCGATTTTCCAACGTTAGGACGGCCAACAATTGCGATCCGACGAAATCCATCATCGGGAAGTTCAGATCCAACTTCGGGCAACTCTTGCACTAGGAAATCTAAAAGATCGCCAGATCCGCGCCCGTGGAGCGCCGAGACAAAGCGTGGCTCCCCCAAACCTAAGTTCCAGAGTGCGTGAGCATTCTGCTCTTCCGGCAAGCCATCAACTTTATTGGCGACCAAGATAGTCTTCTTCTTTGATTTGCGAAGCAACGAGAGTAGCGAAGAATCCTCATCGAGCGCCCCCACTTGAGCATCGACAACGAAGAGCACAACATCTGCTTCAGCAATGGCCATCTCTGCGCCAGCGGTAATTTTCTCGGAGATGCCTTCGGGTTTTACCTCCCAGCCTCCGGTATCAATCAAAACGAAGGTTCGTCCGTTCCATTCCGCTTCGTATTTAACGCGGTCACGCGTGACTCCGGGAGTATCTTCAACGATCGCCTCTCGGCGTCCGATAATTCGATTGACCAAGGTTGATTTTCCGACATTCGGACGCCCAATGATGGCGACTTTAGGTAAACCTAGAAGAGATCGCTCCTTCGCCCATTGCCAAATAACATCTACTACCTCGGGAAGATCGAGCAGTGTGGAATCAATCTCTAATGCATCCTCAGCCATCCGCAGGGGTGAAATTTTGCGTGTCGAGTCAATCAGATCACGCTCATGTAATGATTGGGAAACCTCATCGGTTGAGGTGGGGTCCGATAATTCACGTTCGCGGCGTAGCGCGCGCTGTTGGAGATCGGCATAAAGGAAGATTTTTAGAGGCGCATGAGGCGCAACGACAGTCCCAATGTCACGACCTTCTACAACTATCCCGTGTGGAGCTTCGTCGATGATTCTTTGCTGTACCTCAAGCAGGTATTCGCGCACCTCGGGGTAAGCAGAGAAGATCGAGACTTGATCAGTTACGCGAGCCGAACGGATGTCAGCGGTGATATCCATCTCGCCGACGAAGATTCGGGGCTCGATCGGATCCCCATTGAAGACAATCTCTTCTTGACGGGCGCTCTCGACCAACTCGAGCGGATCTGTGAGGCCTTCTTTAAGGGCTAGCCATGTGACTGCGCGATAAAGCGCGCCAGTGTCCAAGTACTGCCAGTTGGCGCGTTGGGCTACTGCCCGTGCGGTGGAGGACTTACCTGATCCGCTGGGACCATCTATTGCTATAACGACGGTCGACATATGAGTACCTTAACGCCTTATGCGAGAGGCAAATTTCCTTCAGCCGATCGATTCTCGTGGTTGATGAACTTTCCAACCATCTTTCAGAAGTTGCTCGTAGACCTTCGAGGAATCGCTCTTGGAAAGGGCTAAAGTCACAAGACCACTCTCCTGTCCTGGGGTATGTTCGATACTTAGGTCTTCAACGTTTGCTAAAACGAGAGCACAGGCGTCGAATATCTCTGCCAACTGTCCTGGTTTATCGGCGATGACGATGGGTAAATACCAGTAATCGCGCTTCTTGCCGCCGTGCTTGCCAGGGATTCTGGCGTGATTTTCTCGCCCCAGATCCAGGATCTCTCTCGTCTTGCGAAGATCATCATTTTGTAGAGAAGTCGATAAATCTTCAAGGTGCTTTGACAATATACTTAAGTAACCGACCACAGCCGCACTATTGGCGTGTAGAAGTTCGGACCAGAGTTGAGAGTTTGAAGCGGCCAGCCTGGAAACATCCTTAAGACCCTGCCCCGCCAAACCGATATCTCGATCTGAGATATCGATCAAGGTGGCTGAGAGAAGCGAACTCATTACTTGCGGCAGATGTGAGATTCCGGCGATGGCCTGGTCGTGCTCCTCGGCGCCAAGGCAAACCGCTTTGCCCCCCAGCGCGTTAATGATCTCCAGGGCCCGATCCAAAGCCAGCTCTGAACTCTTTTCCGTGGGAGTGTAGATCCAGATACATCCCTCAAAGAGGTCCCCTCTCGCGGCCAGGGCGCCTGAGATCTCTCTGCCTGCCATCGGGTGGGTAGAACAGAAGCGTGTAGCTATCTCTGGAAACTTCTCTATCTCTGCAACAACTTCAGACTTCAAGCCACCGATATCCACAACTATCGATTGAGGGTAGCGAGTTGCAGCATCGAGAACCAGCTTGGAAATAGTCAAAATTGGCGTAGCTATGACTATTAAGTCAGGTACCGCCCCTTCTCCCGATTGACCGATGAGAGATTGCGCGATTGCCTCTGCCTGAGCATCCTCATCTTCTATAGAAACGAAATAACCTGCTCGCGCCAGGCCCATGGCCATCGAGGTACCAATAAGTCCAGCTCCGATAACCCGAACCTGCGAAAAGCTGCCCACTATTGAGCAATATCCCGGCGTAGAACCTCAGCTCCACGCTTATAAATATGCTTAATCTCCTCATGGGTTTGGCTCGAATAAGCATGAACCATGACTCGAACAGCACGAGGCAGAGAACCCACAACCGGAATCTCACGGGCGCACATCAAAGGAATATCACCAAGATCCAGCGTTCGGGCTGCTGCTGCGGGGAAATCGCAGACCAAGTCATCGGTAGAGGTGAAGAGAATCGAGACGAGATCCTGTTTTTTTAGACCATTCTTCTCAAAGAGCTCTGTGAGTAGTTCCGTAACAGCAGATACCATCTCCGCTGAATCGTCAGCCGTCAATTGTGTTGCACCACGAATCGCCCGAACTCTCATGTGACCAGCCTACAGTTTCCTAGAGGATGCGCGCTGGCGACTCACACATTAGCTTTTTAAAGATTCGTTAATAACTTGGTATATCTACTTAACGTTATTAGCAAATATCGACATTTCGGCACCACGGATATTCAGGAGAACACTTATATTTGTTTATCGACAATAAATGGTGAAAATGGCCTTACAAAAGTCGATAAAACTCTTATATTTGTTACCTAGAAAAGGTTAATGTTGATAAATGGCTTTTAAGCAAGTTGAATTATCGATTTAGCTTTAAAACTTTAAACAGATTTGCAAGTTCTACCTCGTTTAGCTTTCGGTAGCGCCCTACTCCCGTCTCCCCCAGAGCGATCGGACCAAAGTCCGTTCTCACGAGCCGTAGGACCGGCAGCTCATAGTTCTCAAAGATTCTGCGAACGATGTGATAGCGACCCTCATGAATCGATATTTCGACCCAGGAATGCTTGGGGTTGATTTCACGCAAAGTCTTGATCTCAAGAGCTCGAGCTAATCCGTCTTCAAGTTGTATTCCTACTGAAATTTCAGCGAGTTGATCTTTGGTCAAAACCCCCTCGATTTCGACCAAATACTTCTTCACCATCCCATATGAAGGATGAGTGGCGCGGTGTGCCAAATCGCCATCATTTGTAAGGAGAATGAGACCCTCACTTTCTCGGTCTAAACGCCCAACGTGGAAGAGCCTCTCGCTTCTATCTTTGAAGTAATCACCGAGTGAAGGTCTGCCATCAGGGTCTGACATGGTGGACAAAACCCCCACAGGTTTATGGAAAGCAAGGTAAACGTTAGTCTTTTTAGTGGAAATAGACTCACCATCAACTTCAACTTTAGAGATTTCTGGATCACATTTGGTACCAAGTCCTAGGATTTGCACTCCATCGACGCTCACGCGGCCATCTAATATCAATTGTTCGCTAGCTCGACGGCTTGCGATACCTGCATCGGCGAGAACCTTCTGAAGACGGGTCAGAGCCATTTTGATCTCCTCTCATCACGGCCAATTTGGGCGTGGCAGACCATTACGGTCAGAGAGAAGTCTAAAGGGTATGTCGAGAGGAAGGAAATGGGGTCAATCAGTGAGCGTAGCTAAGACCTCATCTAGTCCATCTACATCTGGCAGGAATGGTGCCAAAGCCGGAAGATCCTCGATCCCCCGCACTCCGATCTTCTCCAGGAAGAAGCTCGTTGTTCCATACAAAATTGCGCCTGTCTCTGGTTCTACACCTCGCTCTTCCACCAAGCCGCGAGTCAGCAGAGTCTTCATAACAGCCTCCACATTTACTCCGCGGATAGCCGAAACCCGAGCTCTCGAAACTGGTTGGCGATATGCGATGACCGCAAGTGTCTCCAACGCAGCCTGGGTGAGCCGGCTTTGCTGACCATCAAGCACAAACTTCTCTACTAAGGGAGCTTGGTCTGGGTGGCTATAAAAACGCCATCCCCCAGCGATCTCTTTGAGTTGAAAACCACGCCCCTGCTCCTCGTAGCTCTGTGCCAGCGTCTTGAGGGCGGCAGCCACAATCTCGGTCGGAACTTCAGTGATTTGGGCGAGAATTAACTCATTGATTGGCTCATCAACAACCATGAGGATGGCTTCTAAGGATCTGTTTAGTTCAAGTTCAGACATTTATTCCTCTTTTGTCTCATTATCAAGGGCCTCCACCGGTAGATCAAACTCATCGCTCACTGAAATCTCTTCATCCGCGCCTGCAACCCAGGTGATTTGAAGTTCGCCCAGGGCGACAACCTGTTCGAAACGGACCGCCCCCTCACGATATAGCTCCAGTACAGCCAGGAATCGAGCTACCACGACCAAAGTTGACTCGGCATCCCCAATGAGGCTGCGAAAGCTCGCCCTGCCGCTCTTACGAAGTGCTTCAACGATCTTGGTTGCTTCCTCGGCCACGCTCACGAGAGTCTGGTGAATATGGGCGATCGATAGCACGGGGGCTGATTTGGGCTGCAAGACCCTTTCGGCGATTGCTGCAAAGCGATTGGCGCCCACTCCAATCAAAACTTCAGGCAAGAGTGCGGCGAAATGGCTCTCCATGGCTACCAAACGAGGGAAGCTCTTCTCCGCCAATTCGATGCGACCATGAAATATTGCAGCGATCTCTTTAAAGGCGCGGTATTGGAGCAGCCGGGCAAATAGCAGATCCCGCGCTTCCAGGAGGGCAAGATCTCCCTCATCTTCAATCTCTCCGCTAGGGAGTAAACGGGCCGCCTTGAGATCTAACAGGGTGGCGGCTACAACCAGGAATTCAGTGGTCTGGTCGAGATCCCAGCCCTCCTCCGCACCCTCTAAAGCCCTTATGTACGCAATGAAATCGTCGGTTACGACACCAAGTGAGATCTCTGTGATGTCCATTTTGTGGCGCGAAATAAGTTGCAGAAGGAGATCAAAGGGGCCATCAAAGTTGCTGAGATGAACTGAAAAGGCGCTCTCGCTCCCTTCAACAATTAGATCACTCATGGGGAGAAAGGTACTCATATCGCGCTTGCCTTGCTGACCGCATCGCCGTAAAGTCCGCGACATGGCAAATAGCACTTCAAAGGTTTCTCGACTGGCAGATAAATCGACAAATCGTGATGAGGAGCTCGCAACCACAGCAGCTGTCCTTGGTCGTACCCTCTTGGACTTTCCCAGCGCTGTCAGCACTCCAGAACCAGGATCTGCTCGAGTCATCTCAATCGTCAATCAAAAAGGCGGGGTCGGTAAAACAACGACCACGATCAACCTTGGTGCGGCGCTAGCAGAGTTAGGTCGGCGCGTTCTGCTTATCGATTTTGATTCACAGGCATCGATGACGACGGGCCTAGGAATTAAGCCCTCTCAAATCAAAGAGCAGTATGGCTCGATCTGGTACCTCCTCAACGATCCACAATCTGGCATCCAGAACTTTATTTTAAAATCAAATGTGCCGGGTCTTGATTTTGTGCGCGGACATGAAGATCTTGCCGCTGCAGAGGCCGCATTCGTTACTGAGATTGCCAAAGAGCACAAGCTGCGCAAAATTTTGGCTCCGGTATTAGACCAATATGACGATATCCTGATTGACTGCTCCCCTTCTTTGGGAACGCTGACGATCAACGCCTTAACGGCATCTGATGGAGTTCTCATTCCAATGGAGTGCGAATACTTCGCAGTATTGGGATTATCACTGGTTAAGAAGACAATCGAGAAGATCCGCGAGAACACTAACCCTCACCTGGTGATCGATGGAATTCTCGCCACCATGTTCGACCGTAAAACTGGGCACTCTCATGATGTCTTAGAATTGATCGATAAAGAGTTTCCTAAAGAGTTGCTAGACACAATTATCTCTAGAACCGTTAGGTTTTCTGAGTCAACCGTTAAAGGTGAACCCATCACAACCTATGCCAGTACATCGCTGGGGGCTCTCTCCTATCGCCGCCTTGCCCGCGAACTTATTTCACGAGGAGGAGCCAAATGAGTCGCCGTGTAAGCCTTCCAGGAGCTGAAGAATTATTCCGACAGACCACAACGCTAAGTGCCGTCCCATCTAGCAACCCAACTCCGATTGAAGATCAACCTCAAGCATCTATACCAGCCACACCAAATAAGAAGTTGGTACGTACCACCCCGCGACGTCGTGTAAATACCTTTGACCGCTCCCCAAGCGGACGCGAGCGACATGATGAGAAGATCACCGTCTATCTCTCTCCTGAAGAACTCTACGATTTAGAACAGGCTCGTCTTGCACTGCGTGGAGATTTAGGGTTAGCGGTAGATCGAGGTCGCATCGTCCGCGAGTCGCTTGCAATTATCATCGCCGATTTGGAATCAAAAGGCGACCAATCAATTATCGCGCGCAGATTACGCGGTCGTTAATTTATTTCTTCTTTGCACGAGGATGAGCATTTGAATAATTTTCACGCAACTTATCAATCGTGACCAAGGTGTATATCTGAGTCGTGGTCACGGAAGAGTGTCCCAGCAACTCTTGAACAACTCGAACATCCGCGCCCCCATCGAGTAGATGAGTCGCATACGAATGCCGGAGCGAATGTGGAGAAACTTCAGTCTCGATCTGCGCTCTCTTCGCTGCTTCCGAGACCACCGTCCACATGCTCTGCCTAGATAACCTCCCACCGCGATCGTTGAGAAATAGGGCCTCTTTATCCTTGGTGACGAGTGATGGTCTCATTCGAATAAGATATTGATCCAATGCGGCACGTGCAAAACTCCCTAAAGGGACAACTCTCACCTTGCTGCCCTTGCCGGTTAAGCGCAGATTTGCTACTTCTCCACCATCGATTTTCATTACATCGCTCACGTTAAGCGCGACAATCTCAGAGATTCGTGCTCCAGTACCGTAAAGAAGTTCAACGATGGCATTCTCACGCAGTGCACGCGGATTGCCCGGCGAGTTGGTGGCGGATATCAGATCGTTCACCTCGGCAATCGAGAGAGCTTTAGGTAAACGCCCTTTAACGCGGGGAGGTTTAACATCTTTGATGAGGTTGAGAGATTTACTCCCTTTGCAAACAAATTCAACGAGATTGCGAATAGAAACGACGGCGCGCGCGATTGAGCTCTCTGCCAGTCCGTGAGCCCGTAACCTCGAGATATGACTTTCGAGATCGTGCGGAGCAACCAAGGCGAAGTCAGGTACATCGCAATCGGAGATAAACCGTTCCAGGTCACGTTGGTAGGAGGAGATGGTGTTAGTACTCAAGCCACGCTCAACGATCAGGAAATTGAGGTACTCGCGCAATTGCGAGTTAGCGAGCGTCATTTTCCTTAATCGCGGCAGCTATCAACCCCGCAAAGAGTGGATGCGCTTGAGTAGGTCGAGATAGGAACTCCGGGTGAGCCTGCGTTCCAACATAGAAAGGGTGAACCGCTTTATCAATCTCTACGAATTCAACAAGATGGCCATCAGGAGATAAGCCCGAGAATATCAAACCAGTTGCTGCGATTACATCACGATAAGAATTATTTACCTCATATCGATGGCGATGACGTTCGTTGATTTGAGTCGCACCATACAGGCTCGCAACGAGTGAGCCCGGTACGAGATCGGCTGGATAAAGACCCAAGCGCATAGTGCCACCCATATCTCCCTTGCCTGCAACGATATCTTCTTGGCTCGCCATTGTTGAAATAACTGGATCGGGTGTGTTCTCATCGAACTCGGCTGAGTTTGCTAATGGAAGGTTGGCCAAGTGACGAGCTGATTCGATGACCATGCATTGCAAACCAAGACAGAGTCCCAGAGTTGGAATTTTATGTTCGCGAGAATATTTGAGGGCGCCAACCTTGCCGTTGATTCCGCGAACTCCAAATCCTCCTGGTACACAGATTGCATCCATGCCGGCCAAATGTTCGGCAGCACCTTCATCGCTCTCACATTCATCACTGGCAACCCATTTGATCTTTACCCGTGCATTATGCGCAAAGCCTCCGGCACGCAGAGCCTCTGTAACCGAAAGATATGCATCTGGAAGATCAATGTACTTCCCCACTAGGGCGACCGTTACTTCGTGAGCAGGGTGGTGCACCTTCTCGAGCAAGGCATCCCATTCTTCCCACGCCACATCCGTGCCTCCCAGCGCCAGGCGACGAACAACATAAGAATCTAGTCCCTCAGAGTAAAGCACCTTGGGAATATCATAAATACTAGGGGCGTCGACCGCCGCGACTACAGCCTCGAGATCGACGTCGCACATTGCCGATATTTTCCGCTTCACCGCATCTGGAATTGGTCGGTCAGAGCGAATGACAATCGCATCGGGTGCGATTCCGATAGAACGTAAGGCTGCCACGCTATGTTGCGTAGGTTTTGTCTTTAACTCGCCAGAAGGTCCGATGTAAGGAACCAGAGAGACGTGTAAGTAGAAAACATTCTCTCGACCCACATCTTGGCGGATCTGACGTGCCGCTTCTAGAAAAGGAAGAGATTCGATATCTCCGACGGTGCCGCCTACCTCTGTGATGACGATGTCGACTTCAGGACCCGCCATCGCCCTAATACGCTCTTTAATTTCGTTTGTGATGTGTGGAATTACTTGAACCGTATCCCCCAAATAATCTCCACGTCGCTCTCTGGCGATGACATTGGAATAAACCTGCCCGGTTGTGACGTTCGCAAAACCCGCTAAATTGCGATTAAGGAATCTCTCATAGTGACCCACATCTAAATCGGTTTCAGAACCATCATCTGTGACAAAAACTTCTCCATGTTGGAAGGGGTTCATCGTTCCAGGGTCAACATTGATATACGGATCGAGTTTCTGCATCGTAACCCGCAGACCGCGGTCGGAGAGAAGGCGACCCAGACTAGAGGCTGTGAGACCTTTTCCGAGGCTTGAGGCTACTCCGCCTGTTACGAATAGATGCTTTGTCACATGATTACTGCTCATGGGGTGCTAACTTATCACGCTTTCATGGACCATCTCTAATAGCTCGCGCGCGTGTTCACGGGCGGTCGCCGACTCCTCTTGCCCAGAGAGCATTCGTGCTATTTCGACACTACGTTCCTCGGCGTTGAGTGGAATAACATCTGAGATGCTCACGGTGCCGCCCTCACTCTTCCTCACAACGAGGTGATGATCGGCCCACACGGCAACCTGGGCGAGATGAGTCACCACAATTACTTGTGCCTCTTGTGCCAACTCTCGTAAACGACGTCCAACCTCTACCGCCGCTTTACCCCCAACTCCAGAGTCGACCTCATCGAAGATATAGGTTGCCACCGGATTAACCGAGGCTAGAACCACTTCAATCGCCAGCATCACCCGAGAGAGTTCACCGCCGCTGGCAACCTTGGCAATAACTCCAGGAGCAGCGCCTTCGTGGCTGGTAAAGAGCAGGGCTACCTCATCGAGTCCATGAGTTGAATATTCAGAGATCGTCAGACCAGTTGCGGAGAGAACGTCAACGATGATCGATGAGTGAGGCATCGCCAACGCGTGGAGTTCCTGAGAGATCTTTCCTTGCAATTCTAGCGCTGTCGCTTTACGTAGGGCCCCTAAATGCGTTGCTCGTCTGCGCAGCTGATCGAAGATCTTATGCAGATCAATTTCTAAATCAACGATTCGACCTTCTCCCCCTTCGAGGTCGGATATTCTGCTGGCACTTTCTTGCGCGCGGATAATGATTTCGGCAAAGGCGGCATCTCGATCGCTCCCCTCTCCATACTTCTTAATCAGCGAATTAATAGAACTTTTTCGCTCCTGCAAATATTCTAAGCGCGAAGGATCAGCATCCAAAGCAGAGAGATAGCGATAAATAGCTCCAAGTGCTTCCTGGAATTCATAGAGTGAGTCGCCGAACTTTTGCGCCAGTTCATCGAGCAAAATATCTTTCCCTGAGACGTGATCGAGAGAGCGCTTGGCATTTACTAGTGCCGATGTGACAGAAAAATCTTCAGTGTCGACAAAATTCAAAGCAGAACTCACCGCTTGTTGCAATTCATCCACGCTATTTAATCGAATGAGTTCAGATTCAATTTCCGACGGCTCTCCCTCTTTTGGCAGGATCAGATTAAACGCCTTCATAAATTCGGTGAGTCGAACTATCTCGCGTTCACGGTTGGCTTGATCGTTGCGCAATTGAGAGATTCGAGCGGCCATCTCTTGGTGCTGCGCGTACAGTTCGGCGACTTCCGTCGCAACATTTTCATGCCTACCGAAGGCATCAAGAGTGGACCTTATAAAGGTGGGTTTTGTCAGGCGATTTGTACTCGACTGCGCATGAACTTCAACTAGATCTGCCGCCATCTGCGCGACCCTAGATGCGGTTGTCGGGGCGCCTCCAACGTGTATGCGCGACTTTCCATCGGATGTTACGGTACGAGAGATAAGAATAGATCCGCTTTCAACTTCCGCTCCCAATTCATCGAGGGATGGGAGCAGGGACTCTGAAATCACAAATCGCCCAGAGGCGAGCATTCTCTCGGCGCCGGTTCGGACTTTCTCTGAGTCGGATTTGCCACCCAGAATTAAAGAGAGTGCGGTCAGGACCATTGTCTTGCCCGCACCAGTTTCACCAGTGAGAACGTTGAGCCCCGCCTTGAACGCAATTTCAGCCGATTCAATAACGCCTAAATTGCGGATGCTTATTTCTTCTAGCCCGCGAAACTTCTCACTCACCGCGCCAGCCTTCAATAGGCAACTTGAATTTGGCAACGAGACGGTCTGTGAATACCGCTGATTCCACATGCAATATCTCTACGCGCTCATTGGATTTAGTAATGATCACGCGATCACCAGCCAGAAGCGGGAACTTACGCATTCCGTCGGCGGTAACCATCGCCTCGGGTGATTCAATATCAATAACTACTGTAGAAGCTGGGGAAATTACCATGGGCCGAGAGAAGAGGGCATGGGCCGCAAGCGGCAAAACCACGATCGCTTCGACTTCAGGCCAGAGGACTGGGCCACCTGCTGAAAATGCATAAGCTGTTGAACCAGTTGGCGTCGCGCAGATAACTCCATCGCATCCCCATCGAGAAAGCGGGCGGTCGTCAATTTGTACAAAGACTTGAACCATCTGCGAGTGACTTCGCTCAATAGTAAATTCATTAAGCGCCCAACCTTTAGCGATGACTTCGCCCCCTCGATGTACTTCGTGGCACAATAACAATCGAGACTCTCCGCGATAATCTTTCGCTGCAATCGACTGCGCTAAAAGATCGGCCGAGGGTCGATTAATTTCGGCTAAAAACCCTACGTTACCCAGGTTGATTCCAAGAATTGGAATATTGGTTCCTAAAACCAATTCGGCGGCGCGCAGAATCGTTCCATCCCCGCCCAATACGATCGCAATCTCTTCGCTGCGTTCAACAGACATACCCTCGGATTCAGGTAGCCCACCGGGATAATTGGTTGCACAGGTAATTCCTACCTTGCCAAGAGCCAGAATCAGATCTTTGGCAAAATCAATCGCCTCGGGTCGAGTGGGGTGGACGACTAAAAGCGCTTTACGCATCTGCCACTCCTTTCGTCCGGATAAGATTATTGTGGTCCATCAACGATCGCCGCCTCTAAAGCATCTGCAGATAGCTCTGCGCTACCCCGTCGGAGCCAGAGAAAGTATTCAACATTCCCAGCTGGCCCGGGAAGTGAACTTGCAACCACTCCAAAACAGCCCAGCCCCATATCGTAGGCACAGTCTGCTACCTCTTGGACTGCCGCTTTACGCATCTGCGGATCTCGTACGACGCCACCCGCGCCTAAACGTTCGCGCCCCACTTCAAATTGTGGCTTTACCATGACGAGAAAATCAGCGCTCGGGGTCGAGACGCTGACAAGCGCTGGAAGAACCAGGGTCAGCGAGATGAAAGAGAGATCTGCTACAACTATCTCTGCCGCCTCACCAACTTGATCAAGAGTGAGATGTCGTACATTGGTCCGATCTAAAATAATTACGCGTGGATCTTGGCGCAGCTCCCAGGCCATCTGTCCGTATCCAACATCAACCGCGACAACATCTTTGACTCCACGTTTGAGAAGTACATCAGTAAACCCGCCTGTTGATGCGCCAGCATCGAGCGCCCGCTTCCCAGAGACAACTACATCACTAAAGTGATCAAGTGCGCCAGCTAATTTGTGACCACCGCGTGATACAAAATCATCCCGCTCGCCCTGAATAACAATAGAAGTTTCGGCATCGACTTGTGTCGCAGGTTTGCTCGCTGGAATTCCAGTGACTAAAACGGTGCGCGACTCGATAAGGTCTGCTGCGTGGTCACGTGAGCGAGCTAATCCACGGCGAACCAGTTCCGCGTCTAAACGAGTTTTCATTGGTTACTTACTTGCCATCAATCGATCGCAGCGCCTCTTCTAACTTCGTGTGAATCTCTTCATATGCTCGGGAGTGGTCGTTGAGTTCCAAAACCTGCACCAGGGCGATTGCCTCGCGCAGTTCATCAAGGTCGCCAGTCACGGTCTCTGCAGAGTTGTTCTCGTTCATGGTCTAACCGTACCTATAACCTGCGCAATTGGCTCGCTTCAACCTGCCAACGGCTCGCAAGTCCTGTTGGGGCTCTCCAAAATCGGTGGCGAATTGCACCATCGATCGAAACCCAATCATCAATCTGCAGCGCGAGGGCGCTCTTGCGCGGCCGTGAAAGCCAGACGGCTATATCTAAGGTATCGACCTCTCGTTTTGTTCCACGTCGCTGCGCCCGGTCGATCACGATTCGGAATTCGACAACGTGATCTCCGCTCGGCAAGAGCTTCTCCAAGGGCGGACTACTGACTCGCCCCTCCAAGAAGACTTCATTTCGGGGATTGCGTAAGGGTCCGCTAACACTCGCCCTTCTCGCTTTGGTTACAGCCATGTCAACCTCTCCTGATCTCGTGGCGAGAAGGTATTGATGTTCTCAAGAGGGAAGGAAGGGATTATTAAAGTGATGTGTACGAATTATAAATGTGCATAAAAAAAGAGCGCCAGCGTTCTGAAGTTAATCAAAACATTGGCGCTCTTTGTAAATGATGTCCGGCGGCGATCTACTCTCCCACAAGGTCCCCCTTGCAGTACCATCGACGCTGAGAGGCTTAGCTTCCGGGTTCGGAATGGGACCGGGCGTTTCCCTCTCGCTATGGCCGCCGAAACTCTTTCGAGTTGGCAGAACATCCTATTTACATAGGTCTACTTTATGTAGTTTTTAGTTCCCGACCGTAACTCGGGAACCACACAGTGAACGCGATTTTTAAAAAATGTAGTTAAATCCTCGGCCTATTAGTACCGGTCAGCTCCATGGATTGCTCCACTTCCACTTCCGGCCTATCAACCCAATGGTCTCTTGGGGGCCTTACCCGATAAATCGGTGAGAAACCTAATCTTGAAGCGAGCTTCCCGCTTAGATGCTTTCAGCGGTTATCCCTTCCGAACGTTGCAAATCGGCCGTGCTCCTGGCGGAACAACCGACACACAAGAGGTTCGTCCGTCCCGGTCCTCTCGTACTAGGGACAGCCCTTCTCAAGTTTCTTTCGCGCACAGAAGATAGGGACCGAACTGTCTCACGACGTTCTGAACCCAGCTCGCGTGCCGCTTTAATGGGCGAACAGCCCAACCCTTGGGACCTACTCCAGCCCCAGGATGCGACGAGCCGACATCGAGGTGCCAAACCTTGCCGTCGATATGGACTCTTGGGCAAGATCAGCCTGTTATCCCCGGGGTACCTTTTATCCGTTGAGCGACGGCGCTTCCACAAGCCACCGCCGGATCACTAGTTCCTGCTTTCGCACCTGCTCGACATGTCTGTCTCACAGTTAAGCTCCCTTGTGCACTTACACTCGACATCTGATTGCCAACCAGACTGAGGGAACCTTTGAGCGCCTCCGTTACTTTTTAGGAGGCAACCGCCCCAGTTAAACTACCCACCAGACACTGTCCCTGATCCAGATAATGGACCGAGGTTAGAAACTCAAAACGTTCAGAGTGGTATTTCAATGATGACTCCACGAACACTGGCGTGCCGCTTCAAAGTCTCCCACCTATGCTACACAAAACGTTCCGAGTACCAATATCAAGATATAGTAAAGGTCCCGGGGTCTTTCCGTCTTTCTGCGCGTAACGAGCATCTTTACTCGTAATGCAATTTCGCCGAGTTCGCGGTGGAGACAGTTCTCAAGTCGTTACGCCATTCGTGCAGGTCGGAACTTACCCGACAAGGAATTTCGCTACCTTAGGATGGTTATAGTTACCACCGCCGTTTACTGGGGCTTAAGTTCTCAGCTTCGCCTTGCGGCTAACCAGTCCCCTTAACCTTCCAGCACCGGGCAGGCGTCAGTCCGTATACATCGTTTTGCAACTTCGCACGGACCTGTGTTTTTGGTAAACAGTCGCTTGAGACTATTCTTTGCAGCCAACTCGCGCTTCGGGAGTAAATCCCTACACACAAATTGGCCCCCCTTCTCCCGAAGTTACGGGGGTATTTTGCCGAGTTCCTTCACCACGATTCTCTCGATCACCTTGGTATTCTCTACCTGAACACCTGAGTCGGTTTCGGGTACGGGCCGTTTTATACCTCGCTAGAAGATTTTCTTGGCAGCATAGGATCATTCACTTCGCCATACGGCTCGGCATCAGGTCTCAGGCATACGAAATGCGGATTTGCCTACATTTCACCCTACTCCCTTACCCCAGGACAACCATCGCCTGGGTTGAACTACCTTCCTGCGTCCCTCCATTGCTTGACTACTACCACCTTGGGTCGCGCGCTCCATTCAACCAGGTAAACCCGGTCTCCTTTCAGGCACTTAGCATTAGTGATTCGCCATGGGCGGTATAAAGCGGGTACTGGAATATCAACCAGTTGTCCATCGACTACGCCTGTCGGCCTCGCCTTAGGTCCCGACTTACCCTGGGCGGATTAGCCTGGCCCAGGAACCCTTGTTCATTCGGTGGACGGGTTTCTCACCCGTCTTTCGCTACTCATGTCTACATTCTCACTCGTGTAGGTTCCACGGCTGGATTCCTCCGCCGCTTCACTACCTACACGACGCTCCCCTACCCATCCACACTCCTGGATCTTGCGACCGGGATAATGTGTGAATGATAGAACGTCGGTGGCGTGCTTGAGCCCCGTTACATTGTCGGCGCGAAATCACTTGACCAGTGAGCTATTACGCACTCTTTTAAGGGTGGCTGCTTCTAAGCCAACCTCCTGGTTGTCTATGCGACTTCACATCCTTTTCCACTTAGCACGCGCTTTGGGACCTTAGTTGCTATTCTGGGTTGTTTCCCTCTCGACGACGAAGCTTATCCCCCGCCGTCTCACTGCCACGCTCTCACTTACAGGCATTCGGAGTTTGGCTGATGTTGGTAATCTTGTAGGACCCCTCGACCATCCAGTAGCTCTACCTCCAGTAAGAAACACGTGACGCTGCACCTAAATGCATTTCGGGGAGAACCAGCTATCACGAAGTTTGATTGGCCTTTCACCCCTAACCACAGCTCATCCCCTAATTTTTCAACATTAGTGGGTTCGGTCCTCCATACGGTCTTACCCGTACTTCAACCTGGCCATGGATAGATCACCTCGCTTCGGGTTTAGATGCTGCGACTATGGCGCCCTATTCAGACTCGCTTTCGCTACGGCTTCCCCTCGACGGGTTAACCTTGCCACAACACACTAACTCGTAGACTCATTCTTCAAAAGGCACGCTGTCACCGAACAAGTCGGCTCCAACGGTTTGTATGCAAACGGTTTCAGAATCTATTTCACTCCCCTTTCGGGGTTCTTTTCACCTTTCCCTCACGGTACTTGTTCACTATCGGTCTCCAGAGAGTATTTAGGCTTAGCGGGTGGTCCCGCCAGATTCACACCGGATTACACGAGTCCGGTATTACTTGGGATGACAGAAATAAGTTGCTGATGTTTCGACTACAGGGGTTTCACCTTCTGTGCCGGACTTTCCCACGTCCTTCATCTACATCAACAATTTCTTACTTATTGTTACTGCGGCAGCAGTAACGATCTGGTCCCACGACCCCGAACATGCAACGCCCGCCGGCTTGGCACATGTTTGGTTTAGCCTCTTCCGCTTTCGCTCGCCACTACTAACGGAATCACGGTTGTTTTCTCTTCCTGTGGGTACTGAGATGTTTCACTTCCCCACGTTTCCTTTATCTACCCTATATATTCAGGTAGAAATAATGGGACATGACTCCCATTGGGTTCCCCCATTCGGTAATCCTCGGATCGAAGCTCTGTTGGCAGCTCCCCGAGGCTTTTCGCAGCCTCATACGACCTTCTTCGGCTTCTGGAGCCTAGGCATCCGCCATTTGCACTTAATAATTTTTCTACATACTTTTTATTAAAGATGCTCGCGTTCACTGTGTAGTTCTCAAGATACGGGCGGCCTTAGGAGTTATTAGCTGCTTACTTAATACTCACTGTCTTGCGACATTAAGTTCTTTAAGTAGTTCAACCACTCACTAAGTCCAGAGGGTTCATACCCTCAGGACCCAACAACGTGCATGAAAATAAATCTTTAAAGGAAACTTTCCACTCCGCATGCCTTTAACAGCAATTAGTTGTACTAGTTATTTAGAGAGAGTATTTCCACAATCAATGCTCCACTGTTCTTTGAGCATCTGCCTTTAGCAGGCTCCTTAGAAAGGAGGTGAT
>CAIUIT010000061.1 GCA_903899375.1 uncultured Actinomycetes bacterium | reverse complement strand
TACGCCCCGTCCGCCAGAGACGATGACTTTGGCATCGGTGAGGGAAACTCCGCCGCCCTTGCTCTCACTGGCACGTCCAAGGACTTTCACCAGAGTGTCTGCCGCTTCTAGCTTTGCGTCGAATTCCTTCACTTCTGCAGAACCTCCTACCGGTTCTGGTTCCACGGAGAAAGCAATAACAGATGCGATCAGAAGATCGGAGTGAACAAGAGCATCTTCAAATATGTTGGCCGCCCAACGCGCACGGGTTACCTCATGAGGAGTGCCAATTTTGATAGAGCTGCACTCTGCTGCCATTGGTAAATCCATAAATGCGGCCAAGTGCGCGAGTTGTTCGTTGCCTCGTGGGCTTCCAGCCGCAATAACCGCCTCTGGCTTAATCTCTTTGACAAGCTCAAAAAGCGCACGTCCGCTTGCCATCGGGGCGTAATCCGTCAGTTCGGGGTGAGTGGCAACATAGAGAGTTTTAGCCCCATATTCGCCAACTTCTGCGGCAACTTTTGCCCCTTCTTTTCCAATAACTATGGCTCGAATATCTCCAGATAATTTCCGAGCAGCTGTGAGCGCGCGAAGTGAGAGTGGATCAATAACGCCGCGGTCGTGGTCAACGAGTACGAGTATCACGCGAGTACTCCAATCTGCTTTAATACTTCGATCAGCGCAGGTACTGCCGCTTCACCTTGGCCCAAGATTTCTGCACTTTTTGACTTAGAGGGTGCCAAAGTAAGGTGCAGCTTCTCCAACTTTGGAACGCGGGGTTCTGCTTTCTTAATATCTACCGGTTTCTTGCGAGATTGAATCCGTCCTGGAACTGATGGATAACGTGGAATATTTAGACCATCTCGAACAGTAACGATCGCAGGAAGTGGCGCTTCGTACAATTCTCGTTCGCTTCCCACGACACGCTCGCCTTTAACGGTTCCGTCTGAAATCGTCATCGCCTTTATATTGGTGATAATAGGTCGGTTGAGTGCGTGTGCAACTCGAATGTGGATCTGATAGCCCGCACTATCTGCAGATTCAGCACCAAAGAGAATGAGATCGAACTTAGTCTCTTCGGCATTAATCGCATTGACAAGGGCAGCCGCCGTTGCTTGTGGATCCCAATCTTGACCATCGGTTTCGAGCAAAATTGCTCGTGAGGCTCCGATCGCAAGTTGCGAGCGCAGTTGTTCTTCGGCATCGGTAGGCCCGAGCGTTAGCAAGGTGAGCGAGCCGCCCATCTGCTCAACTAGTTGAACTCCGGCTTCTACGGCGTTCTCTTCATGAGGACTTATGCCAAAGCCCAGGTGCTTGGTCTCTACATCGCGGTTATCTGGGGTTAAAAGAAAGGTACCGCCCGCTATGGGAACTCGTTTTAAGCAAACAAGGAGATCCATTACGACAAAATCCTCTCGTTCGTAGGATCAAATAGTGGCGTTGCACCCACGCCAGCAACGCTGACTGGGTAGAACTCGCCTAGGTATTCAACAAGGAACTTATTGCCCATGACAGCAAGCTCTGTTGGCAGATATGTCATGAGGATATGTTTTCCAAGCGATGGTGCAGAGCCAGCACTTGTAACGTAGGAGCGTCGTCCATGTGAATCAGTGATCGGACTCTTGTCCAGCATCAAGATCGGTTCCTTGCCCAACATGTAGCGCTTCTCCCCCGTGGATGATGTGTGATCATCAACAAAGAGTGAGACCAGAGTCGTAACCGGCACTTCGCTTCTATGTTTTTCATGAGCAGCCCGCCCAATAAAGTCCTGTT
>CAIUIT010000060.1 GCA_903899375.1 uncultured Actinomycetes bacterium | reverse complement strand
GCGATGCCGCCAGCCTTCTGCGCATTTGCAATTGCATGCAGCGCAACGGTGGTCTTACCCGAAGATTCTGGTCCATAAATTTCAACGATACGTCCGCGTGGTAATCCACCAATGCCGAGAGCGATATCAAGAGCGATAGATCCGGTAGGAATTACCTCCATGACCTGTGGGCCACGATCGCCCATCTTCATCACTGAACCCTTACCGAACTGACGCTCAATCTGGGCTAGGGCGGTATCTAGGGCTTTAGCTTTGTCTAACGACTGTTTTTCAGATGCCTTATCGGCTTTATCTGCTGCCATTTTCTGCCTTTCTCTCTTAACTCAGATGAGTTCATCTGTACGGTCCAGAAGGTACGGAAGACCACCGACGGCGGGAGGCTAGCTCTCGCGGAAGTGTGGAACCGCTCTGGTTGGGTGTGGATATCGTACCGAACATCTGTTCGAATGGCTAGGACACGCCGATCCCCTCTTGGATGTTAAAGGAGTGTCATGCCAGTTTTCAATTCTTCAAAACGATTGATGTGTTCTGGGGTCGGGTTAGAAAGCAAGATGCGTTTGTCGCGGGAGAGTTCGCCATGAACGATGGTGAAGTCTCGAGCACGCACTCCGAAGGCGGTTGCTAGCTCTTTGATGACCGCGGTATTGGCTTTGCCGTCGACTGCTGGTGCTTGGACCGCGACTACCAATCGAGGCGGATCCCCTGCCGTGCCACCCACCTTGTTCCGTGAGGCGTTGGGACGAACTCGGATTTCAATCAATAGGTCAGCCATGGCTTTAGCGGAACTTGGCTGGCATCTCGGGGTTATGGGCGACGATCGCCTTCCAGACATCGCCGGCCTCAAAGCCGCGAGCGAGCGCCTCGTTGACCGTAAGGCCGCCGAGCTCGGCGTGGACGATGTCACGCGAATAGGTGTCAGAGTCGCTGAAGTATTCCGAGAGGCGAAAGCGCAGTTCAGTTATTCGCATTGCCATTGGTTATAGGGCGCGGGCGAGCTGATCCGCCTGCGATGAACTTTCAGCAGGGGTAAGAGGTGCAGCAACCTGACCTATGAGCCAGTGCAAAACCAGACCGGAAGTTTCGCCGAAGATTGAAGCGAGCGATTCATTAATCAGTGACCAAAGTGGATGGTCGGTAACCGTTACAAATTTGGCGATATCGAGCGGATCGGTCTCAACCATCTTGCGCAGCGCTGGGTCTTTAGAAATTTCAATGGAGAGAGCGAAGAGCGCATCTCTCTTTGACGGCGCTTTCTTGGCAACTTCAAAGAGGCGGCGAATTTCGGATTCAAGAAGAGATGTCATCATCTCTTCTTTGTCGCTGAAGTGGTTATAAACCGTAGCGCGCGAGACTTCGGCGCGAGCAGCGATATCGAGCATATTTGATTCATAGGAACCAACTTCAGTGATCACGATCTTTGCCCCAGAGAGAATTGCGATACGCGAGCGCTGATTGGTTGCCATGATGGGGTTGAGCTTTGGATGTGGCTCGCGTTGAAACTATTTACGCGGCGTCATCCACCACGGTGAGGGTAGGAGCTTCGTGAGTTCGAACTTGAGCAGAGACGATCAAGAGAACTTCACCTAATGAAATTTGCAGGGCGTTGCAGATCGAATTGAGAAGCTCTGACGAAGCCTCTTTCTGTCCGCGCTCTACCTCAGAGAGATAACCCAGTGAGACACGGGCGCTTTTGGCGACATCGCGCAGGGTGCGGCCTTGCGCGATGCGCGATGCGCGCAGCGCAGAACCTATGTGGGAGCGGAGAAGAATCACGGGATAAGGATACGGGAAAAGGTGGCTAAAGCGCTCTCTAATGTTGCGTGGCGAATTGCAGCGCGATCACCTGAAAGTGCGAGTTGCACGCTCACCGTGCCGGCGCGGCTATCGATTGCTATCCAAACCGAACCCGCTTTTTGATCATATGCCCGACCTGGGCCAGCAACTCCAGTCGTGGAAATCGCGTAATCGCTCTTAAATTGCGCTCGTGCGCTCTGTGCCATAGCGACCGCAACCTCTTCGGAGACTGCGGTCTGTTTATTCAAGATCCGCTTTGCTACCCCAAGAAATTTTGTCTTACTTACATCGCTGTAAGTAATAAATCCCCCTTGATAGACAGCAGAGGAACCGGGAACCGAGGTAAAAAGTTCGCCCAATCCCCCACCGGTAATCGATTCGGCGGTGGCCAAGGTTAAACCTTTGCGCTTCATGAATTTGATGATGGGGGTGGCGTCGAGGTTAGCGCTCATTTTGAAGCGCCTTCTTAAAGTAGTCGAAGCCCGTCGTCAAGGTGATGGCGATGGTCGCGGCCATAAAGATATCGCGCGGAATATGCAGCCAGCTAGGCAGAGGGAGAATATAGAAACCAATTCCGAAACCCTGCATCATGGTCTTGAGCTTGCCGCCCTTGCTCGCTGGGATTACTCCGCCCCTGATGACAGCCAAACGTAAAAGGGTAACTGCTATCTCGCGGAAGAGAATCACAAGCGTGACCCACCACCACAATTTCCCTTGAATCGATAAGCCAATCATTGCAGTGCCTATCGCGGCCTTATCGGCGACTGGATCTAAGAATGTTCCGAAACTTGTCACTTGATTGCGGGATCGCGCCAAACGCCCATCCATTAAATCTGTTAATCCGACGAGG
>CAIUIT010000059.1 GCA_903899375.1 uncultured Actinomycetes bacterium | reverse complement strand
GTGCCCACTTCAACATTGCCAAATAGACGGAAGTCTGGATCCGAAGCAACTTTTTCAAAGACCTTTGCCACGGTCTTGATCTTGGGATGGTCTGGTGCAACACCTGATCGAACTAGCCCCCACATGGTGGGTAGGCGTTCGAACATATCAATGGAGAAAGAGAGGTCATCGCTCTGCGCATTTTGCAGCGCTTGAGCGGTGAAATAACCAGCGGGTCCTGCTCCTACGATGGCGATCTTGTAGCGTGTCACGGGGTCCACATTACAAGGTCGTGCTCATTCGGGCGTCAATCGATTGGAATTATTACCTCGTTATGCCGCGCAAATGGCGGTTTCCACGGCGGATCAAAGCGGGCGATGCGAGCCTTCCCATTCGGATGTAGGCCATGGGTCTGGAGAAGTTTTTGGAGTTCCAACTCACGCTCTAGTACCGCTTTTTGCGTCGTACGTCCACTGAATCGAAGTACTGCTGCTCGATGTGCTGCCAATTCACGAAGCACAACTGGCGAGCCAACAGGATTTGGAAGGGTGGCGATATCAGAACCTTCGGGCATCACGAATGAGATGCGCCACTGCTTCGCATCCAACTCCTCTTCAAGTACCGGAGCAGTCATCGATATCTGGTTCTGCGAGATGTAGTTAAAAAGAGGTCTAAAGCCTTGATTTCCGGCGGATGAAATATCACCTGAAACAACCACATCTGCAACAACACAAGGCGCAAATTGTCGTACTTCAAAACCATCTAGCTGCTGCTGGACTTTGAACTTCTGTTGAGCGGTCATAAATCGACTATAGCCCTGGGCATGAAATGGGGCTGGTTGAGATTCTCGTCGGACGGCGGAGAGAAAGTGTCAGTCAGATAACAGGTTTCTCACAGGAAACACATAGGAATCTATGGAACTCTCTGCCGATTCGTGAAATACCATCCTCCCATTGCTATCAATGGCTCATAATCAAAGGAATAACATGCTCCGTAAGATCTCATTTAGCGCGCTTTCGCTCGCCCTTGTAGTTGCCGGACTTTCATTTACCCCAGCCGCCCAGGCTGCCGGTGGTTCATGCGCGTCAATCACCAAGGCCCTTGTCGTGGCAGATGGCTACAAGCTAGCAACAGGCCCAGCTTTGACCCCGTATAACTTTGCAAATACCTCTGCCAACCAGGCCAACGCGCTTGGAACCACGATCGACTTTGGCGCCAAGGCGCTCGTCGTTGGCTGTGTTAGCCCTGCAGATATTGCTAAGTACTCTGGTTCGAAGAAGCCAGTAATGACAGCTACTCAATACTTAGCATCAGTGGTTAAGGCATCTGCCGGAGCGATGAAAAAGACAGCAGTCGGCGGAGTTAGTGACTACCTCGATTTCGGTAACGGTAAGGAAGATGGCGTTGGCTCAACCTCAAAAGCTGGCAGCTTGCGCCTGGATGCATGGGTTGCTGGAAAGTATGTAATTCTTACTTTTTCAGCACCGGCTGTTGCAACACCTCCAGCGGCGTTGCTCACCTTCATCAAATCAACACAAACACTTCTTTAATCTAGAGCAACAATTAAGAAGGGCACCTCATCACTGAGGTGCCCTTCTTTGTGAAGATTTACTTTGGTTCATGCAACCCGCTCTTGTAGCTTTAGCGCCGACATAAATGCTTCGACAACTTCTGCCTTGCTCCAAGGGGTTGGTGCTTGGGTGATGAAGTAATCTTCAAGAGCAATGTCGGCCAAATTATCGATATCTGCTTCTACAAAGCCCAGGCTGGAAAGCACTGGGAAGTTAAGTTCGGCAAGAATCTTACGGACGGCTTTAACCGCACGTGAGCCATCTGTGCTTCCATCGTCGGGAGCGCCCATTGCATCTGCAACGCGATTCATCTTCGCAGGAACAACCCGTGCTTCACGGGTGAGAGTCTCCACAAGAACCAATCCAATGGTTAGGCCGTGTGGAACATGCTTAAGTCCACCAATAGCCTGACCCAGTGAGTGCTCTGCAGTGCAATCAGAGATATTCATGGTGAGACCAGCCATCATAGAACCGGCAGCCATTCCAGAACGAGCCGACTTGTCGTTGCCATCTTTATAAGCACCTACAAGTGCTGGCGTCATCATGCGGATCGCTTCATAACCAATTGCATCCCCGATAGGAGTACTGCATTTTGCGATAATGCCTGCTATCGCTTGCGCGAGCGCATCAATACCAGTGTTAGCGGTCATGGATGGAGGCATACTGTAGGTAAGAACGGGATCAACAATTGCGAACTGAGCGCGTAAGTTTCCATTTGCAATTCCGGCTTTACGGCCAGCCGCAGGATCGGAAATTACGGAGCCGCCAGATACTTCGGAGCCAGTGCCTGCCGAAGTTGGCATAGCAATTAACGCAACAGTTGGAACTGGATATTCGGCTTTGCGCGATTGAAATTCGCGGAATGTAACGCCGAGTTGCGCACAGAGACGCGCAGCTTTTGCGGTGTCGATGATAGATCCTCCACCAAGTGCGATGATGGCTTGTGCCCCGGAGGCAACGAACGCCTTCGTAGCATCATCGACCATATCAATTGTTGGCTCACCAGCTGGCTTTTCAAAAGTTGTTACGGTGATTTCAGAGTGAGTGAGTAGATTATCGATGCAGGCCTTCGCCGCCGGATTGAACTTTTCGATTCCTTCATCGACCATCAAAAAGACTTTGGTAGCGCCACATTCGGCTACTACATCAGGAAGGCTGAGTGCTTTTCCTTCGCCGAATCGGACTTTAACGGGCAAATGATTATTGAAACCTTCGATATTCTCCACGAACTCTCCTCTTTAAAATGATCTTTTGAACAGTGTTTACACTCTACTACCCTGCTTGCTATCGCTGAAAGGGAGCGGCTCAGAACAAGGAAAAGAGCCCCACAATGAATTTCTTGGGAGGCTCTTTTCTTGGCGGAGACGAAGAGATTTGAACTCTTGAAGGGTTTAACCCCTTACCTCGTTAGCAGTGAGGACTGCGAGGTCGCCCCAACTCCCATCTACGCTTATTTACCAAGTTTACAGTGCTTTAAACGTACTCAAAATCATCTATCTAGACCTAATTCATGGGCAAAACATGGGCAAAACAATGCTCTTTAGCCTGCAGCCAACATGTTCATGGAATTAATCGCCGGAAACTTTAATGCCACCACCCCAATACCAACCAGTGGCTGGGTCATTTGCCCCAAGTGCATCCGTGACACTGACAACAGTTACCGACTTGCCATTCTACTAACTGCCCTGATTAGGAAGTAACTTTCCGATTACTTAATCTTAGAAAAGTCAGTAGCGCTTAGGAACTTTGCTTCGATAGAGGCCACTAAGCCTCCTGCAACCTCAGAATTTGCCTTCACTTCAATCCATTCTGGATCAGCTAAAAATTCTTGCCAATTATTGGCCGCCTCCCCCGAATGCTTGAGAATGTAAAACAGATCATTTGGTTCTGAATCGCTCACCCAATAACCCAGACTCTCCATATTGTGCTTGGCG
>CAIUIT010000058.1 GCA_903899375.1 uncultured Actinomycetes bacterium | reverse complement strand
TGACTTGGCTCAGTGACGAAAGTCCAGGGATACCGGAGCGCTGACGTAACAAATTGGCGCCAGAACGCATCCGCCTGGGTGGCTCGACGTGTGACATCTGGAAATACGGGACCCCATAACGGATCCTCAAAGAAAGCCGAAGTAAAGATATCGATGATTCCATCGATATCAGATGGTGCAGCAACTCGAACAGAACTTAGCGCGCCGCCGACAATTGGATTTGTTCGTAGTCCGGCCTTGACATGACTTGAATCGTCAGTAACCATTTGGAAACTCTAATGAACTAATCGTTGGACGCGCAATTCAGAACAAAATCACGCACTCAGGGGGTTCAAAATTCCTAGGTACCCTGGCCGACATTCCTGCCTCTCTGAGGTGGCAGTTCATAGTAGAATCACGGCATGAAAATCAATTCAAAGAGCGCATTATTAACGGTTGGTGTAATCATTTTTGGAATGGCCACTGCCAATGCTCACGTTGAATTTAATCCAGATGCTGTAGCTGCCAATAAAACACAAGTACTAACGATCAACGTCCCACATGACTGCACAAAGTCATCAAAAACCTTAGAAATAAAGTTGCAGATACCGGCAAATGTTGACATCGCGACATTTAAGTCAATCGGGGTTTATCAGCATGGGGCGTTCGTAAAGAAATGGACTGAATCAATCACGAAATCTGGGGCGAAGTCATATTTGGATATCAAAGGTCCCGCAATGCAGGCCGGGCCCGACAATGGCCCGAATGCAGCCAATATCAAATTCCAATTCAAAACTCCTGCTGCTGCAGGAACACAACTTAAGTGGCCAGCTCTGCAAATCTGTTCTACTGGGATCTCTGTTCGCTGGATTCAGCCTCGCCCGGCTGATGGTAGTGATCCCGCAGCGGATGCCACTCCAGTACCGGTTCTAAACCTTAAGAAGTAGGGCAAACTACCTCTTGTGAATTGTTCGAGGAGATCCAGTACCCCAGGGGCGATCTCCAAGCGAATTTTGGTTGTGCTGGGTCTTCTTGGCCTTTCATTTCTATTCTCATCTATAAGCGCCACTTCGGCATCAGCTCATGCACAACTCACGGCCACATACCCGCTTGATGGTTCAACCTCGAAATTGGCTCCGAAAGAAGTTGCTCTGACTTGGGGTGAAGATGTAAAGACAACATCAAATCAATTCTCCATAGTGAATAACGTGGGTACCCGAGAGAGTTTTAGCTTTAACTACCGGTTTGATTCGACTTCGGATGAGGGAACGGTCAAACTAATTCCTTCTCAAGTCTTGCCAAAGGGCAGCTATATTGTTTCTTGGAAAGTGATCAGCCACGATGGCCACTTAGTTGGCGGAGCATTTAGCTTTGGCGTGGATGTCCCTGTTTCTAATGCTAAGCAGCTAGCCCTCAATTCTTATCCAGACGAGATATTGCAAGTGATTTTTTGGATATTTATTATTATTAGTTTTGGGTCAATCGTTGCCGAACGGAAAAAACAATTTTTCTTCTCCTCTTTAGTTGTAATAACGACTAGCGCGCTTCGCCTTATCAACTCATATTCAACTATGGGGAGTGCATTTCTAAGCCGCGGAAGCAGCAAGATTTCCTTACTTGCAATCGCATCATTCCTAGTAGCGGTGCTGGTCGTAATGAAGGTTACAAGGACCAAGCTATCGAAGGCGCTTCCACTTTTCTTGATTGCTGTGGCATTTAGTACGCAAGCGCTATTTGAGGGCCACCCGCTAGATATCTCCGATCCATCCATTTTGCGTTATATATCGGTGCTTCATTTACTCTTTGCTCTCTTTTGGACGGGTTCTGTTGTTGCCCTTGGCTTACGTCCAACAAAGAGTCAATATGCCATGACAAGAGTGATCAGCGCGGTAAGCATCCTTCTCGTTATTTTATTTGGATCGATTCTCAGTGTGTTCTTGGCACTGCCGATTCACTATCCCGGACGCACATCTTGGATTCTATTTTTTATCATCAAAATCGGCTTGGTTCTTGTGGCGCTGCTATTTGGTACTTATCACCATTTTGTCGGGAAGAAGATTTCCCAGGCTGATGAATTTCGTCTGGGCAGAACGCTCGGTTTCGAAGTAATCGTCATGGCAGGGGTATTGCTGGCCACTTCGATTATGGTTTCATACACCCCGCCTAAGGTTCTGCTTAACTCCTATCTGAAACCGACAAAAAAGACATCAAGCTCGAATGACCTGTACACCTATATTCCATTGAAGTTTGATAATGGAAGTACCGGAACATTTATCGCCCAGAAGATCGTTCCTGGCTCTGCAAATATGTTGATGGTTCAGTTTGATCCTAAATCACCTATCAAACCTAAGAGCGTGGATATTTACTTATCGAATGCGCAGTTAAAGATTGTGGATCTTCACGTTAAATTAGTCGGGTATAGCAACCAATTCATGGCTTATGGAGTCCTGCCTTCTTCTGGCACATGGCGCATAAATGTCCAGGCGCTCATAGATGATTTCTCGGAAACACAAGCGAACGTCACAGGACAATTGAAGTAAAGGGGTGCAAAGAGCGAAATTAGCCTTCAGCAGCTACTTTCGCTACCGGCGACCAGCGACAGGTATCTTCTGCATCCTTCCAAATTGTTTGAGTTGGAGCCGGAACCCATAATTCAATGAATTCCAATTTTTCGTTGGGATCGCTGGTAAAGGAGTGCATCTCTTCTTCCTCTGACATGACAACATCACCAGGTTCTAATTGAAAAGAATTTCCACCGCCATGGAATGTTCCGCTGCCATTAATAATGAAGAAGTAGTGGCGACTACCCGTGTGGTAGTGCGCAGGAGCGTCCCTACCTGCTTGATAGGTGACCCAGTCAGCTTTTACATCGGATGTTCCAAAAATATCTTCAGTAACTAAATCGATGCGCTGGCGTCCATCTCGAAGCGATTCTGCTCGCGGCAAATCTCTTGATTTAACGATCTTGGCCATAACTCTCTCTTTCCTGTTACCGTAAATATAGACCTGGGTTTGTGCCAAAGTCACTAGTGTGGGTCGGCTAAAACTCCATGGGAATGCTTTAATAGGCCATGAAATTTCGTAAATTACGTGACTTGAGCGTTTCTTCACTTGGACTTGGCTGCATGGGGATGTCTGAATTTTATGGTCCTCGCGATGATGTTGATTCGATCGCTGTCATTCATCACTTCTTAGATCTAGGCGGAAACTTCATTGACACCGCTGATATGTATGGGCCTTTTACCAACGAAGAGTTGGTGGGTCGTGCGATAGCGGGTCGCCGAGATCAGGTAATTCTCGCTACCAAGTTTGGCAACGAGCGTTTCGCTGATGGAACTCGACGTATTAACGGAAGTCCTGAATATGTCGCGAAGGCCTGCAATGATTCTTTAAAGCGGCTCAATGTTGACTATATTGATTTGTATTGCCAACACCGCGTAGATCGTTCGGTCCCTATCGAAGAGACTTGGGGCGCGCTAAAGCAGTTGGTTGAAGCAGGAAAGGTCCGACATTTAGGTATTTCAGAAGCTTCTTCAGAAACCATCCGTCGGGCGAATGCAGTACACCCCATCACCGCATTGCAAACAGAGTGGTCACTCTGGACTCGGGATGTTGAGGCCAACGGAATTCTTGCGACGGTTAAAGAGCTCGGAATAGGCTTTGTTCCTTACTCCCCATTAGGTCGAGGTTTCCTTACTGGAGCCATAACTTCCATCGATGACCTATCGGCAGATGACGCGCGTCGCACTCACCCACGATTTAAAGGAGACAACTTCTCACAAAATCTCAATATCGTGGCAGCGGTGAAGGATATGGCCGATAGAAAGGGAATAACGCCAGCACAACTTGCTCTCGCATGGCTCTTAGCTCAAGCAGAAAACATTGTGCCAATCCCTGGAACGCGAAAGATCTCTAGGCTCGAAGAAAATCTCGCCGCGCTCGACATAACTTTAGAGAAGAGTGATCTTGCTTCTTTGAACGAGATCGCGCCTATTGGAGTAACTGCCGGAGACCGATACGCCGATATGTCTTCGATTAACGGCTAAGACCCTGTTATCGAACAATCAAATTTCCTCCACTTTTAAAGTTAGGGTTTCACAATGACGCAACGGACCGTTCTTATTACCGGAGGTTCCCGAGGTATCGGGGCGGCCATTGCTCGCAAATTTGCAGCGTCGGGCGATCGCATCGCCCTTCATTATGTATCGTCAGAGCCAGATGCCCAGGCAGTGCTTGATTCACTTTCAGGTAGCGGGCACATGATCGCCCAGGCTGATCTACGCAATCCTGAAGCGATTCGCGTAATGGTCGAAGCAGTGGCAGCTAAATTCGGAAAAATTGATGTATTGATAAATAATGCAGGTATATTCATTGATCATCCCATTGAAACAACGACGTATGAGCAATGGCAGAATGCTTGGGCGCAAACCATCGGGATCAATCTGATTGGTGCCGCCAATGCCACATGGTGTGCTTTGCAACATATGCCCAAGAACGGAACATCACGAATTGTAAATATCGGTTCACGCGGAGCTTTTCGCGGAGAGCCCGTAAGCCCAGCCTATGGAGCTTCGAAAGCCGCAATAGTCGCTTTTGGACAGTCCATTGCCAAGGCTTTAGCGCCCATGCATATCGGAGTGACCACGCTCGCCCCAGGATTTGTTGAAACAGAGATGGCAGCCAGACTTTTGGATGGCCCTGAAGGGGACGGGATTCGCGCACAAAGTCCCTTTAATCGTGTTGCACAACCGGAAGAATTAGCGAAAGCGGTTTACTTTCTAGCCTCAGCCGACAGCGAATGGGCAAGTGGTGCGGTCTTAGATTTCAATGGCGCTTCATATTTACGTATGTAAATTACTTCGTTAGTTCATGCAACCCGTCGAGGAGGCGATTAACATCTTCGATTGTGCTGTAAGGGGCTATCCCAACGCGCACAGCTCCAGTATCGCCTAGTCCTAGAGCCCTGGAAACCTCGAGTGCGTAGAAATTACCAGCTGGTGCATTGACCTTAAGATCCGCTAAGTATTGATAGACCTGGGCACCCTGGAAACCTTTAAGGTTGAAATAGACAGTCGGTGTTCGCTTCTTTGCGTGTCCATATGTTGTGACTCCTGGGAGTCCTTGGATTCCGGACTCCATCAGCGCAAAGAGTTCCTCTTCATATTTTTCTAACTCTCGCATCGAGTGCTGGATCTTGGCCCGCCGAGTTGATAGGTCACTCTGGACCATATTTGATATGTAATCAATTGCTGCGGTGCAACCAGCCATAAGTTCGTAAGGGAGCGTTCCGAACTCAAATCTTTCTGGAACCGCACTTGTCGAAGGTAATAATTTGTCATTATTCAAAGTCATGAGTAATTCAGGTTTGGCGGCTAAAGCAGCACAATGAGGTCCAAAAAGTTTATAGAAGGAGAATCCATAGAAATCTGCACCCATATCCTGCATATCGATGGGGGCATGGGGAGTTAAATGAACTCCATCTACATAGAGCAGCGCTTTTGATTGGTGAACCGCGGTAGAAATTGCTTTGATGTCTGGTCTGGTTCCCAAGGTATTACCCGCGCCCGTGACGGCAACAAGGCGAGTTTTCTCGTTGAGCAAGTCAGAGATTGCGGATGTCGCTAATTCTCCAGTTGCCAGATCAAATTTAGCCCAACGGACGACGGCACCTACAGATTCAGCTGCTTGCACCCAAGGGCGGATATTTGAATCATGATCAAGATTTGTGACGATGATTTCGTCGCCCGGTTTCCAGGTCTTAGCTATCGTGCGAGAGAAGTCATATGTGATTTGGGTCCAACTGCGCCCATAAACCACCCCACCCGGATCGGCATTAATTAAATCTCCAACAGCCTGACGAAAATTAATAACAATCTCTTCAGCATTTCTCTCGGATTGTGTAATGGTATTTCGATTTGAGATTGGCTTAGTTATGGCTTCAGATATCGCGTTACCTACCTGAATCGGAACTTGGCTTCCCCCGGGGCCATCGAAGAAGGCTAGGCCGGAGTTTAATCCTGGGAAATCTGCACGGATTTTATTAACGTCGAAAGCCATGTGGGCTATTGAAGTCGCAATAGTGAATTAAATCAAGGGAAGAGAGCGATGGTTGGAATGCAACTTTCTAGTTTGTCATTCATTTTGATCTTGAGATCAGTTGGACGTACAAACCCCTCAACCTTTCACATACGAGAGTTTTTCACTCACCTTTCCATCTTTCACTCGCATAATGTCGACTCCGCGAACATGACCATCCCCCCATGTGTAAAGCCAGCGAACAAAGCATCGATATCATGTTTGTTGATGGCGTCATTGAACATTCTGACAACCGACTCGGTCTGCTCTGACTGATCATTCATCTTTCTCCTCCTATAGTTTGGGGAGAAAGACAATAATCCAATATCGGAGATGTTCCAAGAGAGCCAAGGTTCAAAAGTAAGGGTTTCACGATGACGCAACGCAGCATGCTTATTACTGGGGGTTCCCGAGGTATCGTGGCGGCCAGGGCTGCGGGGCAATTGCAGTAGGGGATCCGAACTCTCCGGATTTCTAACTCCGATATCGCCTTTCTACGTAAGACTTCACCCGCAATATCACCCTCTTTTGGATAGGAGGGGTGATCT
>CAIUIT010000057.1 GCA_903899375.1 uncultured Actinomycetes bacterium | reverse complement strand
TTGGAACGCTTGACGCGGGTAGTTACACAGTGGACTGTCTTAACGGACCTACTTCTGCTACTCAAGATGAATCAGGAACAGCAGTTAATTACGCCCTGGATTACCACACGCTGGTTTTAGATGTGCGACCTGCTGCTCAATCAATTTCGATAGCCAATAGTGGCGCAACTGCAACTGCCGCCGCTGGAGGTTCGGGAATTGTTGTTTCAAGCACTGGATACAAGGGTTCGAGCGCAATCACTTACGCTCTAAGCCCAGCAGACTCCAATTGCTCCCTTTCAGGCTCGACAGTCAATGCAATTGCTGAAGGCACCTGTTATGTGGTCGCAACAATTGCTGCAGGTAACTATGTCACGGCATCATCGACTGCAGCCCCGTTCGTGTTCACTGCACCTGTAGTAGCTCCAGTTTCATGGACTTTGACTGCAAATGATGCTGCTTACACTATCGGCGGAACTCCTCCGACGTTAAGTGCTATTGCTTCACCAACAGGTGGACTGTCAGGTAGTGCTACTTGCGCCATATATGCAACAGGCGACGGTTCTTATAGTTACGCACTTACCTTGAATTCATCGCTCTCGGTTACAACCTACAAGATTCATTGCACTGGAACTGCAGCTGCCGGATACAACGCTGCAACTCTTGTTGATGGAACATTGACGGTTAGTGCAGCCTATGTTGCACCAGTAACAGTAACGGTTAACCACCATGTAAGTTACAACTTATCTGGCGGAACTGGCACAATCCCTGCTGCATTCTGGTCACCGGTTGGCTCTGGCTACACCACTGCGACAGGTAATGGTTTGAGCAAAGAGGGATTCACATTTGGTGGATGGTCGGATGGAACCCACGCTTATCCTGCTAATACCGTTGAATACGTTGGATCTACTGATATCGTCCTGTCCGCTGTTTGGGTCTTAATAACTCCACCTGATAGTGGCGCTCAACCAATCGTGCTTCCTAAGTCGCCGGTAGTTGTGCCAGTTGCTCCTACCTTCACTAGTCACTCTGTTGCGAGCAACTTGGTTGCTAACTTCATAAAGATTGTGGATGTCACCTTCGGAACTAAGCTAGTTGCTATTCCTCATGATGCAGGTACTTCTCTGACATTGACTGACGGAGTTGCTGCCTCACTGCAAGATCAGCTCACTATTGTGGTTACTGCAGAAGGAGTCTCTATAACAGCCGTAAAGGGTTGGACCGGACGTATTTCCTTCCCAGTAGTAGCTACGCAGAATGGCGTTCAAGTAGAACTCTTTATTGGTGTTGAAGAAGATCCAGCATCAGTCTTGAAGCCAACCTTTAACTTAGTCAGCACCAAGAACGCCAAGGTGGCCTGGACTGCTAACAATTCTCAGGTTGAGCTCTACAACGTCTACTTGGGTAACAAGTTGGCTTGTACTGCAACCAAAACTACCTGCACTCTGCCGATCTCATCTATCAAAAACTTCAAGTCAAACATGAAGATTGAGTCAGTTGGACACCAGCAGACATATTCACAGAAGATCGCCCCTGCTTATGCAGCGAAGATCCTCGCCACAGCAGGAATCGTTCACTTCGGTTTAGGTTCCTCTGGGCTCACTGCGACAGAAAAGAAGAATCTAGATGGCTTGATTAAGTCACTCAAGACACTTGGAGTTACCAACGTAACTCTGAATGGTCACGCTGATTCCACGGGGGCAGCTGCACTCAACAAGAAACTCTCTGCCGATCGTGTTGCTGCTGTAAAGTCATACATTGCCAAGGCGCTTCCAAAGTTGAAGGTCACCAGCAAGGTATTCTCTTCATCTGCTCCAATCGGAACTAACTCAACCGTCAGTGGTCGATCTGACAACCGTCGTGTGGAAGTACTTGTTGGCTAATGACTCAGCTGCTCGTAGTTCCGAATATAAATGGTGATTTCAATGATGCGCCTATCTCTGACCTGGTGCAACAAATCATTGATCAAGCTATAGCAGAACGCGCTAGTGATGTGCACTTAGAACCGTACCAAGACAAGTTCTTGGTACGGGTTCGCATTGACGGTCGCCTCACCAATTATGCGGAGTATCCGCCAACATTGGCTGCGGCGATTGTCAGTCGAATCAAAGTGATGTCGAAGATGAATATTGTCGAACGCCGCCGTCCACAGGATGGTCAATTTACAACTACTTTCCAAGGTCGTCAGATCGATGTTCGAGTTGCAACCGTTGCAACGATTAATGGTGAAAAGTTGGTTATGCGACTACTTGACTCCAACAAACCTACGGTTGAACTCGCTGAACTTGGAATGAGCGCCGCTCAACTCACTATTTTTCAGAGAATGTTTTCTGCAAGCAATGGTTTGATTTTGGTAGCCGGTCCTACAGGCAGTGGAAAATCGACCACCCTGCACTCGGCACTGAAAATTGTCGCCGTCGAGCATAGAAACGTTGTAACAATCGAAGATCCCGTTGAGTACGTTGTCCCTGGAGTCACGCAAATTCCAGTTCACGAGACCAACGATGCCGGTTTTGCTGTGCAGTTGCGCGCTGTAATTCGTCAGGATCCAGATATCATCATGGTCGGTGAAACCAGAGATGTTGAGACCGCAAGGATTTCTGTACAAGCTGCGCTTACAGGTCACTTAGTATTTAGCACAATTCACGCAACCGACGCAGTTGGTGCAATATATCGATTGATTCAAATGGACATTGAAGCCCACCTTCTGGCTTCCGCTTTCCGTGGTGCAATCTCGCAGCGCCTCATTCGCAAAGTCTGTGAAAATTGTGCAGAACCGTATCGTCCCACAGCGGCCGAATCTCAGATTTTGAAGATGAATAAGCTTTCGGGTACAAAACTACGCCAGGGTAAAGGTTGTACGGAATGCCGCAACACCGGTTACCGTGAAAGAGTCGCCGCATTCCAGATTCTGGAATCTAGTGATTTCCTAGGCGAATTCATGATTTCGCGTCCTCAACCTTCTGTATTTAGAAAACATGCCATGGAAGCTGGCATGACGACCATGGAACACGAGGCTCTTCGCCTCGCCTCAGAAGGTCTGACTACGGTCAAAGAAGCTCTTACTTTGGGGGTGACTCATGACCTTGCTTAATCACAAATCTTCATTCAAACTCTTTAAAACCAGTGAAGTCAGAGAAGATTCTAAGCTCGTCGAATTTGCCTACGAGGGAATAAATAAAATTGGTGAGGCCGTCTCTGGAAAGCTATTTACGATGTCTAGGAGCGAAGCACGCTATGTCCTAGAGCGCGATGGATTTTCATCACTGAATATTTCGAATAAAAAACGTTGGTATGACATAGAATTTGGTCGCCCAGTTTCGTTGGAAGTTTTGCTTCAAATGACCCGTCAGCTGGCATCATTTTCAGAGGCGGGCATTCCTGTCGCTAAAGGCATCGGAATCCTGGCTGAAACGACTGATGACAAGCGCATGGCCGAAATTTTGCAAGAGATTCTGATTGACATCGAAGGCGGTGCCCAGCTCAACGAGAGCGTAAAACAGTATCCGCATATATTCCCCCGCTACTACAGCGCAATCTTGAGTTCTGCAGAGCGAAGCGGTGACCTGACTGAAGCGCTGGTCACTCTCAACGCATATCTTGAGCGCGATCTGCGTAGCAAGCGCGCAGTACGGTCAGCGATGATCTATCCAGCTGTACTTGTCTCTCTTACATTTGTTGCCATCGTTGTGCTCTCGGTATATGTACTCCCTAGATTTCAAGTTTTCTTCGATTCCCTCAGCGTAAATTTGCCTCTCACTACTCGCATGTTGCTTGCAATGACTCACTTTGTTCAGCATTGGGCGTGGGCAATTGCCCTCGTTTTAGTTTCGGGCATCACCGGGCTGCTATTTATGCGTCGGAATATCAACGGAAGACTTAGTTTAGATCGCCTAATCCTCAAAATGCCTATTGCTGGCCCACTTGCCCAACTCGTAGCACTAGAGCGTTTTTGCCGAGTCCTTTCGACTCTCGTACGTACCCAGGTTCACCTACCCGAAGCCTTAGAGCTGGCAGGTGCGAGCACAGGTAATCGTGTATTTGAGGATGCCATCATGGAGGCTCGCAAAAGGGTTCTGCAGGGTGAGGGACTAGCTGGTCCGCTGGAACGCGCAAATATCTTCCCTGCAGCCGCTATTCAAATTTTCCGTATCGGTGAAGAATCTGGACAACTTGGTTCTCAGCTCAATCAAGCCGCATCTTTCTATTCAGATGAACTTGATCACAAATTGAAAAACTTTACTGCTCTACTGGAACCAGCGACCCTGCTCATCATCGGTGGCGGAGTTGGCTTTGTAGCTGTAGCGCTCGTCTCTGCCATGTATGGAATTTACAGTGGTGTAAGAGGCTAAAATGATAAATAACAATAAAAACAATAATAATGAGCTCGGCGATAGCTTGCTAGAGGTGATTATCTCGACGGTAATCATGGGCATTATTGGTGTCTTGTTAGTATCTTCTGTTGCATCTGCGCGACCTTTTGCCGACAAGATGTCCCTCGTAGGTCAAAGCGTCCAAAACTTGAATTCACTTGAAGAATCCATCAATTTGCAACCTTATACCGCGTGCTCTCCTGCGAATACGCAACCGTATGCTTTTGCTGTCCCATCATCTCGTCCAGCGCCAATCAGTTCGGCTTTTGGAATCGAAAACATAGACTTACCTCCAGCCATGGTGAGCACGGCAACTAAATCTCATCCATATTTTGCTCAATTGGTTGCGAGCAATGCGGCGGGACCGGTCACGTGGCAGGTGGAGCCATTGTTACCTGCCGGTTTAACTTTAGATTCAAAAACCGGAGTTATTAGCGGCACTACTCCGCAACCGATCACAGCTGCCTATGATTTTACGGCAACTGAAGCAAATACTTCAGTTATTAAAAGTTTGCTGTTGACAAGTTCACTCGTTGAAGTCTTAGAAAATGATGGCTCTGCTTGGGTGCCTTGCGAGAACATCCCAGTTGACTCGATTTCCCAAGTAGTAGGCGATGGCGCTACTGCCACGTATTACTATTCGGGCCCTCAGGTTAACATCGGTTCGGTTATAGCAGTATGGGGTACTAACAACAAGAGCTTCGAAGGTTCCGCTCTGACGGTTACTAACGCAGATGGACAATCTTTTACAGTGAATAACCAGAACATCGGCACTGCAGTTGGTGGCTATTCCGCTTTTGCGACGGCAGCAACTGTTCAACAAGTAGTTGTAAGCACGGTGGTTTCGGGCTCTCCATTCCATATTGATATTACAAAGGCGATGCCATGAGAATTACTTTAAAGCGCATCCAAGCTTTGCGTTCAGACGATGGTCTGAGCCTCGCAGAAGTTTTAGTCGCAGTCGGGTTGACTGGGCTCCTGGCTCTGGGTTGCACCCAATTAGCCTTAGCTTCATTCACCTCGGCAAATTACACACAGGCAGTCGCTGTCAAATCCTTAAATACGGGTAATGCAAATCGCCTCGTCACTGGTGATATGGAAACTGCAACGGGATTTCTAGTCCCTTCAACCGCATCAAATCCCACTGCGCAATCGGTCTGCACTAGCGGAGTTCTCGCTGCATTGGCCATCGGCCAAGTAAAACCACTAATTTCCTTGCAATATGCAAATGGTTCAGAAGTTGGCTACGAAGTTAGAACTGACAGTGGTTCAGGCGCGCTATGGCGCGTGAGCTGTCCCAGCAATGGATTAGCAACAGGCTCAGAAATGATGGTACGCGGTTCGCTTCCGATAGCGACAGATCCCATTTGGAACGGTGCTGTTAAATGCGCGACCTTCCCTACCGGAGGCTCACTTACTGCAACAGATTGTTCACCCGATGTGTGGTTGACATCCATCACAGATAGTCCAGGGATCATTTTTGCCATTCCCGCTACCGCTTCTCATACCTCAGCACCAATTGCGACCCAATTAATCGTGGCAGCGAGGAACATCGGATGACTATCAAAAAGAATTTGAAGTCAGATTCGGGATATGCCTTGGGCCTAGTCCTCATTTTCGTCATGGCCGTTGGAACGATATTGGGATCAGTAATGATGGTCACTCAACTTTCTGCAGATGCACAAGGTCGTGGTGTTGATCAATTGACTATTACAAATGACACAGCGCTTGCTAGTGCGGCAGTCCTTGAGCAATATGCGCAGGAAGCATCTGCTGGGTATGTCATGCAACTTATTACGAGCGCACCAAATTGTGGTTTCCCAACGGATATAGATGGAGTCAAAATATCTTGCGAAGTCGTTGCAGGAATAGATTCTTCAGTACAAAAAGTAACTCGGGTTTCTTTTAGTCGCAAGGATGGAAAGACGATTGTTCGTACCTTCATTGTCTCTGCTGATCCCGTAACTGGTGAGCAAAGAGTGATAGGGGCAAACTGATAAAATGAACATCACACACGCAAAGAAATTTGAGAATGATCAAGGTTTTACGATCATCGAACTGTTGGTTGTACTAACCGTCATTGGTATTTTATCTGGAATTGCATATGTTGGCCTAAATTCTGCTCGCAACAACTCGATTCAAGATTCGTGCAAGGCTGCTTATCAGGCGGTGGAGCTAGGTGTTGCCAGCTACCAAACCGATCACGGTGGGTATATGCCAGGCGCAATCACGGCGTTAGAGCCAAACTATGTAAGTGCCTCGACAATTGAGTCCTACGCAAAGAATTTCTCGGTTCAAATTGGCAGTTTTTCAGTCACGAGTTTCTCGGTGAGCGGCAACACGGCGACCCTTACCTTCCCATATGGCTATCAGCCTCAGATCACGATAGGCGAAAAAGTGGTGGTAGCGGGTGTAAATCCGACCGTTGTTGATGGTACTTGGCAGGTTTCTGCCTATACTCCGAATGCGGATACCAAGGTAGGTACGCTCTCCTTTGTAGTCAATTCGCAGGGAACAATCCCACCCACCCAGGCACCCGTCGGGGGCTATATAAATGCGATCAGCAAGGTTGGGGATCCCTTCGATATATATGTTTTTGACCCGATTGGTAAGAGAATTGGAACAACCGCACCGGCGGCCTGTTCTTCACTTTAAGGAAATGGTTAATTAAGGGATAAAAATGAGAAAATTACTGAATGATTTGCGAGCGAAGCGCGAAAATGGTGAAGATGGTTTCACCCTCATCGAGCTACTTGTTGTGATCCTCATTCTTGGAATCCTGGCGGCTATCGTCGTTGTCGCACTCTCGGGCTCGTCACAAGATGCTCGTACCAAGGCTTGTTCTGAAGATTCGGCTAATCTTTACAACGGACTCAATAATTACGTGCTGCACAACGGTGATTTGAATCCACCAGCAGCAGGTTTTGATGCGTCAATCAATCTGATTGCAGGAGCCGCTAACAGCTTCCGTGGATCGGTTTCGCAGATGTCTGCATCGGTCTACCGCAGTAATCCAAACTCTGCAGATCTTGGCGCTGGATCACTTTACGGTGAACTTTCTGCACTCGTGCCTGGTTACATCTCAAAAATTCCTACAGATGTGGCTGTTTACTACATCAAATACCCTGATGCATCGGCAACTGGCGGCTTCAAATATATCTACGCTGTGGGACCAAACTTCGATATTGCTGGAACGTACGGCATCGGACTTGGTACTCCGCCAGCAACGGCCGGAATATTACCTAAATCTCCATTGTCTACTCCAGCCATTCAGGGCTGTGTAGTCGCTGGTCTATAGCTAAAAGAGATGACGGGAACGGTGCTTGACTCAATGTCAGCACCGTTCCTGATTTTTTTTGCAGTTTTATTTGGAGCGACCTTTGGCTCCTTCGCATCTGTTTTAGTGCACCGAGTGCCAGTAAAAATGAGTTTAATGACCCGCTCGCAATGCACCTCGTGTGGCCACCAGATTGGGGCTTGGGAAAATATCCCAGTCCTCAGTTTTATTGCACTGCATGGAAAATGTCGGTCCTGCGGCTCCAAGTTTTCGTGGAGCTATCCCGCCCTTGAAGTTGGCATGGCTGTATTATTCGCGATTGCGCCCTTGGTATTTCACTCATGGACTGCAGTGCTGCTATGGATCAGCCTGAGCATTTTTGGCCTACCTCTCTTCCTTATTGATGTAAAACTTCATCGCCTTCCCGATCTGCTGACCGGAGCACTCTTTTTTGCTTCAGCACTCATAATCATCTGCAGCGCATTCGCGCACCATCACTTCAATCGGCTGGTGCCAAGTTTCGTTGGAGCATTGGCGCTGGCGACCTACTATTTCGCCATTGTTGTGGTCTCTCGCGGTGGGATGGGTATGGGAGATGTGAAGCTTTCAGCCTCTGTCGGGCTTATATCCGGTTATTTCGGGTTGCATGCAGTACTTGTGAGCAGTTTTACCGCATTCGCTCTGGGATCACTTATTGGCGTTGCGCTGATTGTCCTGGGTAAGGCCGGCCGAAAAACGGCAATTCCCTTCGGCCCCTTTATTATTGTTGGTCAGATGATCTCTCTATTAGTGCTCTCGCACTTAGGATCATAACCGTAAACCAATCTTTTGAGAAAGTTTTAACCAAGGACTGATGGATGCGGAATTGAATGTCAGTGAAGAGAGAACATAAGTTCCAACCAAGATATTTCCCTTGACCTGGAAGGTCGCAATTAGATTTTGCGAAACTTGGTTTACGGTATTCGTTACCAAAAGTGCCCGCGAACTTACATTTGCTGGAGCACCGTACTTTAACTTCTTGATGACTGCGACCTTAGGTGAACAGTGAGCAACCGCTGAATCTAACTCTATGAGTGCCTGATTTGCCCAATAGGAAGAGTCATATTGCACGGCCTCACTAGAAAGGAAGAGATATTTTGAAGAGTAGATAGGGTTTGCAGCAACCTGAGTTCTGGAAAGTCGATGTGCTTCACTCGGATAATTAGCGCTACAAATTTGAAGCGTAGGGTCGTCAAGGGAGTACCCATTTTGCACGGGATTCACTTGATAAAGGCTTCCGAAATCGCTCGTTGCAAAGGTGTATTTAGATAGATCAGTTGGCGCTGCGGGTAGAGGCATTAAAGTCACATTTGGATTCACGACTACGTCAACAACTGCTTGATCACCGCTCTGGTTTGCAGTCAAAGTGACATTGCCCGAGTAAGTTTTAAAGTTCCATCCAGTTGGACTGCCAGTTGGAGTATCGGAATATTTGTAGTCACTTAAGTTGAGAAGCCATACATCACCAGAGGAGTCCCCGGTGTATTGGCCGGTGTACTCGGCGTTCACGGAGATAGTTGCTGCCGCATCGACGGGTGTATCAGAGCGAAAGACTGCAAGGCCCGCGGCATACCCGTCGCCTGCTGGACGGTATTCGACCCAGTAAACGGCGGCGCCATCGTGGATATACAAGGCTCGTAAACCGCTTCCCGACCCCGCTCCGCTCAACGTGTATTGCCCACTTGCTGAAACAGAAGTTATGGAATCCCCGGTTAATTGCCCCAAACGCCACAAGTGATAAACATTGAGTGGGCCAAGAGTTTCGATATTGCTCATGATGTCTACGGCTCCGGCATATTCAATATTCTGACAGGCAGACCAGGTTGAATCCCCGGGCGTTGGACAGCTCATGTAATCCGTATGCCCCAGCCCCAGTGCGTGGCCAAGTTCGTGAGTGATGACGTAAGGAATGGCATTATTTTGCAAAACGGTGATGCCAAATGGAGTCCGATAATCCCCGACGAGGCTCTTCGCTGCCCAGGCACAGGCGCCAGGGAGTGTTGGGAGCAGGATGACGAGGTAGCGATTGCCAACATTTAAGCCCTGGGAGTCATAAAACTTTTTGGCGACGGCATTCATATAGGTAACGGTGGGATCGCCATTACAGGGGGCCGCTTTACTCATCTGGATTGGGGCTAGCAAGTCCATTCCCGGCGAAAATTGCATCGCTGCGTGGCTCTGCCAGTATGGCGAGGCATAGGTGTCGATCGCCTGACGAATAGAGGGGACATTCGTGGAGAGGGGGGCCGCCGAGGGCCACGATACGGAAATAATATCGATGGGCCTGCTGAAGTCAGCGAAAGCGGGTGAGGCCACAAGGGTGGTGAGGGAGAGCGCCGAAACCGAGAGAGCAAGGCTCAAAACCAGAAAGCCCCGCGAGGGACGAGTTTTGGCTAGCTTTGCCGGAAAATGCACAGGCCGAGCTCCGTTCAGTTGGGAGGGGAAGTCCCTTCTTAAACTCCAAGGATAAAGTAGAGGTTTAGAGTTTCTTGGGAGGTGGATACTTTCCCTAATTCGTGTCGCGGAGTTGCCTTCTCTTCAAACTCCTCCTGTAGATTCCAAAGTGTGAAGAGAATTCGTTTTTGGATTTTCATCGCAATAAATATCGCGATCGTTGGCGCTATATGCCCGGTTGCGGTTCAGGCCCAGACCACTAGTCAGCCCCATACGTTTTTCATTGGGGGGAGTCGGCAAGTAGCGGTTAACATTCCCGCCGGGTATTCAAAGAAGGCACCTGCACCGCTGTTAATCGATCTTCACGGTTACATGGGTAGCAGCATGAGCGAACGTACTTTTTCCAGACTGCAAGCTGCGGCGGCCAAGCGCCTGGTTATCTATGCGGCCCCCGATGGCACGGTAGATGCCAACGGGGATAAATTTTGGAACGCCTCAACTACTTGCTGTAATTTTTACCACAGCAAGGTTGATGACGCGGCCTTCATTAATTCACTCATCAAAGAGATTTCTAGCAAGGTTTCCGTCGACCCCAAAAGAGTCTTTATCTTTGGCCATTCAAATGGTGCCTTTATGGCCTATAAATTTGCCTGCACTTACCCCAAATCGGTTGCTGCCATTGCTGGATTAGCGGGTGCGATGGATATCAATCCAGCGGTGTGCAAGTCAAAAATCCCTGTAAACGTGCTTGCGATTCACGGCACGAGTGATGAGGTTATTAATTTCAATGGGGGTTTTATGTATAAGAACCCCTACACATCGGTACAACAAACAATTGGCCAGTGGTTAGCAATTGATAAATGTCGCACGCCCGCAGTGATGGGTAAACCCTTCGACATCGTCGTGGATATCGATGGAGCAGAAACCACACCCTCGGTTTATAACTGCCCCCTATCGACGGTAGAACTCTGGACCGTTGCGGATGGATTGCATCGTCCGGTTCTCGATTGGAGTTTTGGCAATCGAGTTATTGATTGGTTCTTGGCGCACCCAAAGAAATAGAGCCACCCACGAAATCTAAGCGGAGTTTTGATCCGTTGAAAGGATCAGATCCGATTTTGCAACCACTTAAAGACCCCGAGTGAAATCTAGTCCACCCAACGATTCACCTGGCTGAAGCACAATCGGAAGGGTTCGTTGTGCTGGTAATTCTTTACGTGTCCTGTTCCACGACATAGTTGACACTATTAGGTTTCACTGAACCCCTGACCGGGATTCGAGCCACCGACCTCCATCTTGAGCACACTTTATGGTGG
>CAIUIT010000056.1 GCA_903899375.1 uncultured Actinomycetes bacterium | reverse complement strand
TCCTGCGATTGTCGCGGGGACTTTTACCAGGAGATTTGGGCGACTGATCAAATTCCAGAGTGACTTACCCTCTGCAATAGTTGGTTGCGTTTGGTGCGCCAAGAAGGGATCGACCTCGATACTGACGCGGCCATCAACGTGGTGCGATGAGTTGAAAATATCCGCAAAGAGATCACATGCTGCCATTACATCTGCCGTAGTTAAAGCAGTAACAATTGCAGCAGTATCTACGCCTTGGGCTTTGAGGGCCAATACTTCGTCTTTGTATAGCAGGGAGCCTTTAATTGCAGAGGAGAAGATGCTGGGATTGGTAGTGACTCCGACAACCCTTGAGGTGGAAATAAGCTCTGCCAGGCTTCCGGTCTGCAAGCGATCGCGCGAGAGATCATCGAGCCAAATTGAAACGCCAGCGTCGCTCACTGCTTGAAGATTCGATGGCATTACTTTCCCGCCTTTGCGATGGATTCCTTAGCTGCCGCCACGACCGCCTCTGGTGTAAAGCCAAACTCTTTGAATAGCACTCCTGCGCCAGCGGATGCACCGAAATGGTTGAGGCCGATCGAGACACCTGCGTCTCCAACATACTCACGCCAACCCGCAGTGACCCCGGCTTCTACACTCACGCGTGCTTTTACCGCGGCCGGCAATACCGCTTCCTTGTATGCAGCATCATTCTCTTCGAACCATTCCAAGCAGGGAGCGCTCACAACGCGGGCACGGATGCCCTCGTTTTTGAGAATCTCTTGCGCGCAGAGCGCCAAGGCAACTTCAGAACCGGTTGCAATCACGATGACATCAGCAACTCCATCAACATCGCTTACTACGTATGCACCCTGGGCGACGCCTTCGGCGCTCCCATACAGCGCGCGGTCGATGACGGGGAGATTTTGACGAGATAGAGCGAAGCCGGCTGGTTTAGCGCGCGTGATTATTTCGCGCCAAGCGATAGCGGTTTCATTGGCATCTGCTGGGCGAATTACCGCCAGATTAGGAATCAGACGCAGTGAAGCAACATGCTCGACAGGTTGATGAGTTGGACCATCTTCACCTAGACCGATTGAATCGTGTGTCCATACATATGTGACGGGCAGATTCATTAGGGCTGTGAGTCGAACTGCTCCGCGCATGTAATCGCTAAATACTAAGAAGGTTCCGCCAAATGGTTTACTCAGGCCGTGCAAGGCAATTCCATTAAGGATTCCACCCATGGCATGTTCGCGGATACCAAAGTGGATCAAGCGGCCATATGGATCTGAATTTTCGATGGCGCTACTTGCGGGCAAGAAAGACTTGCTTCCTTCGATACTGGTGTTGTTGCTACCGGCAAGGTCGGCTGAACCGCCCCAGAACTCAGGTAGGACAGATGCAATAGCCGAGATGATCTTTCCCGAGGCTGCGCGTGTTGCGACATCTTTACCGGCCGGAAAGGTCGGGATCGCTGATTCCCAACCCGCGGGAAGAGATTTGCTGCGCAGGCGATCCAGCAATAGAGCACGATCTGGGTGGGAACTCTTCCACGATTCAAATTCGGTATTCCATGCGGCGTGAGCTTTCTGACCGCGCTCCTTCACCTGGCGTGCGTGTGCAAGTAGATCGTCAGGAACAATAAAACTTTGCGCTGGGTCAAGACCTAGTAAGACCTTTGTAGCAGCGATCTCATCAGGACCGAGTGCAGAACCATGTGACTCTGCGCTTCCGCGCGCATGTGGAGCGGGCCAAGCGATCACGCTATGGAGGCGGATCAAGGTGGGACGATCGCTCTCGGATTCAGCGGTAATCATTGCCTTTTCTAGAGAGTCGCGATCAATATTTCCATCGGCGAGGGCAGTTACTTCAATGACGTTCCATCCATAGGAGCGATAGCGCGCAGCTACGTCTTCAGTAAATGCGACGTGGGTATCTCCCTCAATAGAGATGCGATTGTCATCGTAAATCATCTTCAGATTACCGAGCGCTTGTGTACCTGCCAACGAAGAGGCTTCGCCACTGACGCCTTCTTCTAAATCTCCATCAGAGCAGATCACCCAAATATTGTGATCGAAGAGCGATGTCGCACCCTCGGGATCGAGAAGACCTTTTTCATAGCGCGCCGCCATTGCCATTCCAACTGCATTTGAAACACCAGCGCCCAGCGGACCCGTTGTAGTTTCAACGCCGTTGGTGTGGCCATACTCTGGATGACCGGGAGTTAAAGAGTTATGGGTACGAAAGGATTTGAGATCATCGAGCGAGAGACCGTAGCCCGATAGAAACAGCTGAATGTAGAGAGTGAGCGATGAGTGGCCACAAGAGAGCACGAAACGATCGCGACCGAGCCAGGATGAATCAGATGGATCGTGCTTGAGAAAGCGTTGGAAAAGGGTGTACGCAACAGGGGCGAGAGACATTGCGGTGCCTGGGTGGCCATTGCCCACTTTCTGCACGCTATCCATAGCGAGAGCTCGCGCGATTGTTACTGCGCTATCGTCGGACTGACTCCATACATTGCGATCCATATCGACCTATCTCCCTGTTTTATTACTTTGAACGGCTGAAGGCGTTTGCTTTAAATCCAACATTCCAAATCGTTAGCCACATTAACCCCGCTCCTA
>CAIUIT010000055.1 GCA_903899375.1 uncultured Actinomycetes bacterium | reverse complement strand
TAGAGCGGAGCGTTATCGCCATTTCACGCTCCAAATCTCATAGTAATTAGCTCCATTTGAGCCTAACGGCCGCTCGCTGGTAGCCTTCACCTCTGCTCGTCACCACCGTGGCTAGCTCACAGACGATTTATTAAAGAAGAAAGCAGTCAAATAAGTGGCAAATATCAAATCTCAGATCAAGCGTATTGGTACCAATGAGAAGGCTCAGGCTCGTAACAAGTCTGTCCGCTCATCGATCAAGACCGCCATCCGCCGTTTCAAGGATGCGTCAGCTTCTGGGGATGTCACGATGACCGCCGCAGAACTTCGCGCCGCATCAAAGGCGCTCGACATCGCTGTATCAAAGGGTGTCATCCACGCTAACGCCGCAGCAAACAAGAAGTCTGCAATGGCGAAGGCTGCCAACAAGTCTTCAGCTAAATAACTCTTTTTACGCCGAGGCGTAACAGGTAAGTCATGCCAGCGATACCACTAGCGAAAGCTCCGCAACCTTCTTTCACCAGCCCGGCGCAGCTACGCAATTTTTGTATCATCGCGCATATCGATCACGGTAAATCCACACTTGCCGATCGCATGCTTGGTATCACCGAAGTGGTCGACCCGCGCAATATGCGCGCCCAGTACCTCGATCGCATGGATATCGAACGCGAACGCGGAATCACTATTAAGTCACAGGCTGTGCGTCTGCCGTGGCGTTCAGGGTTAGATAACCAGGAGTACATCCTGAATATGATCGATACGCCCGGTCACGTCGACTTTACCTACGAAGTTTCGCGCTCGCTCGCTGCCTGCGAAGGCGCCGTGCTGCTCGTGGATTGCGCTCAGGGAATCGAAGCGCAAACTCTCGCCAACTTGTACTTAGCAATGGAAAATAACCTCACCATCATTCCTGTTCTTAACAAAATTGATTTACCTGCTGCCCAGCCAGAGAAGTTTGCTGAAGAATTGGCAAAGCTGATCGGATGTCAGCCTGAGGATTGCTTGCGAGTATCTGGCAAGACCGGCGCCGGAGTTACCGAACTTTTGGATCAGATCGTTCTGCAGATTCCATCACCTATTGGCGATGCCAACGCTCCTACTCGCGCGCTGATCTTCGACTCTGTCTATGATACTTATCGCGGCGTTGTTACATACGTGCGCGTTATTGATGGCCACCTTTCCACTCGCGATCAGATTCAGATGTTCTCAACTGGCGTACGCCACGAGATGCTCGAAGTTGGCGTGATCTCACCTGAGCCCGTTGTTTCTAAGGGACTTGGCGTGGGCGAGGTAGGTTATGTAATCACCGGCGTAAAAGATGTTCGTCAATCTCGCGTAGGTGACACGATCACTACTTATAACAATCCGGCGAAGGTTGCCTTGGCGGGATATAAAGATCCACGCCCCATGGTCTTCTCTGGACTCTTCCCGATTGATGGCGCTGACTTCCCATTACTTCGCGAAGCGCTCGACAAATTGCAATTAAATGATGCCGCGCTGGTGTACGAGCCAGAGAGTTCGGCCGCCTTGGGCTTCGGATTCCGCTGCGGCTTCTTGGGCCTGCTGCATATGGAAATTGTGCGCGAACGACTTGAGCGCGAATCTAATCTGACACTTATTTCTACTGCTCCCAACGTCGTCTACTCAGTGACCACCGGTGATGGACAACTCCTGACAGTTACAAACCCTTCTGAGTATCCAGAAGGCAAGATCGAGAAGGTCGAAGAACCAATCGTTCGTGCCACCGTGCTCGCGCCAGCAGAATTCATCGGAACTATCATGGAACTCTGCCAAGAGCGCCGCGGCACCCTGCTCGGAATGGATTACCTTTCTGAAGATCGCGTTGAGATTCGCTATACATTGCCGCTCGCCGAAATCGTCTTTGACTTTTTTGATCAACTTAAGAGCCGCACACGCGGTTACGCCTCACTCGACTATGAGCCAATCGGGGAAGCTGAAGGCGATCTAGTGAAGGTCGATATCTTGTTGCAGGGCGAGAAGGTCGATGCCTTTAGTGCAATCGTTCACAAAGATAAGGCTTATACCTACGGAACGATGATGACCGGTAAGTTGCGCGAGTTAATTCCAAGGCAACAGTTCGAAATTCCTATTCAGGCTGCCATCGGTGGACGCATCATCGCCCGCGAAAGTATCCGCGCT
>CAIUIT010000054.1 GCA_903899375.1 uncultured Actinomycetes bacterium | reverse complement strand
CGCGATGAGATGGTGATGAAGCTCGAGGAAGTTGGACTTCAAGTAGAGCGCGCCCACCATGAAGTTGGTACCGCAGGACAGATGGAGATCAACTACCGCTTCAGCGACATTTTGCATGCTGGTGATGACCTCATGAAGTTCAAGTACATCATCAAGAACGTTGCATGGGAGGGCGGCAAGACCGCAACCTTCATGCCAAAGCCACTCTTCGGAGATAACGGTTCGGGTATGCACGTTCACCAATCACTTTGGAAAGATGGTGTCCCACTGTTCTTTGGTGAGGGTTACGGCGATCTTTCAGATATGGCTCGTTGGTATGTTGGCGGACTGCTTAAGCATGCTCCATCACTTCTTGCGTTCACCAACCCAACCGTCAACTCTTATCGCCGCCTAGTTCCAGGCTACGAAGCTCCAGTAAACCTCGTTTACTCAGCTCGTAACCGCTCAGCTTGTATCCGTATCCCAATCACCGGATCCAATCCAAAGGCAAAGCGCATCGAATTCCGTTGCCCAGATCCATCATCAAACCCATATCTAGCTTTCGCAGCAATGTTGATGGCCGGCCTTGATGGAATCATCAACAAGATCGAGCCAGCTCTTCCTGTCGATAAGGATCTCTACGAACTAAGCCCAGAGGAAGCAGCTTCAATCCCTCAGGTACCAGGTTCGCTCGATGCCGTTCTCGATAACCTCGAGCGCGATAACGAGTTCCTCACCCGCGGTGGCGTCTTCACCAAGGATCTCATTGATACATGGATCTCCTTCAAGCGCAGCCAAGAAGTTGATTATGTTCGCTTGCGTCCACATCCAGCTGAGTTTGAGCTTTACTACGATCTCTAAGCCTTAAACAAAATATCCGTCGCTAAAGAACCCCCGGAACCGAAAGGTCTGGGGGTTCTTTTCTTTTACAGAACGCCCTTAGGGAGCGGACGTTGAATGCTGGTTGCAACTACCAAGGGGATTTTCGATCCAGATAGAGCTATTTGAACCGACTTGATACGAGAAAGAGGAAGCTCGCTAGTTACTGCGAGCCCTGCTGCGGTAGAACCTGAAGCACTCCAAGTCGAGACTATGGATTGGTGGCCCAAGGTGTCAGTAATTAATAGGTCATATTTGGTAGACGAGTACCTTGCTGAAACCCCCGACGAATAAGTACAACTCCAATCAATTTGCGTTCCCCAGTCCTTACTAGTGACTCGAAATAGTGCTGTCATTACTTCTGGATGCAGGTTGGTGACGTGCAGAGATACTCCCGTTGAATTGCTTACGACCTCGCTTCGAGTATCTTGTGAGTGCGATACAACGCCCGCGGTAACTCCAACGGTTAAGGAAATAACTACCGCAGCCACCAAGCCAAGCTTCTGTCGCGAGCGTTCTTTCTGCCTGACACCAGCAGCGCGCATTGCAAGCCGACGAATAATCTCCGAATCATCCCACGCGCTTTCTGTGGCATCCTCTGTCACTTCAATATTGAGCGACATTGCAGTCTGCATATCTATTCGTCCAAGATATTCTGGTATGTGGGAGATCGCCGCTAAAGCTCCCGTGCAGCTAGAGCAGGAAGAAAGGTGCTTTTCATATGCAAGGCGTTCCTCCTGGGATAAGGCACCTAGAAGGTAAGCGGCATCCCACTCCTTGAAGGGATCAATAGATTCAATCATTGTTCGATACCTCTTTCCTGAAGAGAGATTTTGATAGCTGCGAGTGCATAATGCAACCTAGATTTAATCGTTCCCACCGGTACTTCTTCATGGTGTGCAATTTCTGCGACCGTATTTCCTAAAAAATAGGCGCTGACAACCGCACGACGATGTGGTTCGCTCAGCGAGGTCAGCGCATCGGAGATCATCCAAACGTCCAGCATGGCGTTTAAATCATCTTCAACTGGGAGGTCAGGTAGAACTTCTACTACAGATTCCCTACGAAATCTGGCGCTGCGCCGATCATCGATTACCAAATTCCTTGCTACCGTGAAGAGCCATGCGCGCGTAGCAGCACTTTCCTGCTCCAAAATTGCTGAGTGTTTCCAAAGTTTAATCAAGGACTCCTGGACGATATCTTGGGCGAGAGCTTTATCGCCGGTCAATCGCGAGACATAACTCAAGAGCGCCTGCCCATGTGCTCTGTGGAGAGCCAGGAGTAGATCGTCATGATTGCCCTTCATTATCGTCATGGCCTCCCTGGTTTATATAACGATGCAGCTATCCAATTAGTTCATTCTGGCGCGCCCTTGGTGAATTGAACCTTACGGGTACACAGTTCGTTATACGAGTATCCGCAAGACTCAATAGAAAGAAGACCCATGTGATCAAGAAAAAATTTGGAACTAGACTTTTATTTTGTTTGACTCTGTTGGTGGGAGTGAACACGATCTCTCCCGTCTCCGCTGCGGGTGGAGATTTAGGTGTCGGAACGACAACACTTGGCACCATCATCGTGGATGGCAAAGGGATGAGCGCGTACTACTACCTTCCCGATGTTCCAAATTCTGGGGTGAGTAGTTGCACGGGTGGATGTTTAATCCACTGGCCTGCGATTACCTCAACATCGGTCGCACCTCTCGTTCAAGGAGTAACGGCAAAGGTCTCCGTGATCCCAACTTCCAACCAGATTTTGATTAATGGTCGTCCTATTTACACCTTTGCCGGAGATCAAAAAGTTGGAGATGTAAACGGTCAAGGAATTGGCGGAGTTTGGTAAGTGATCTCTCCTGCAGGAGTCGAACTCAACCCTACAGAACTTGCTAAAGAGGGATCACAACCATCGGCATCTCCGACGCCAACTTCGACCCCCACTGCGCATAAAGTTACAACGAAGCCAAAGGTGAAGAGTAAGAAAAAGGTGAAGCCAAAGAAGGTTAGCTCCTACTACGGTCGCTAGAGTCAAAGCCCCCTGCGGATCGCGCATTCGCAGGGGCTATAGCGATTGCTTCAAATATCTTTCCTGATCTCGATCGTTACTTTCTCTTCAAAGATCATCAACGGTGTTCGCCATAAGGCGTTACTCGTCATCTCTCTGCCCGCTTGTGCATAAGCATTTCGAATCGATTGCCGCATTGCCCTGCGACTGAAGCGAAATAGTTGCGTTGCGCCTATTGTGCTAATCACCGCCAAAAAGATCGAAAGCTCCAGATCCGCACCGGGGTTGGACATGACCACGTCAAACCAAGAATCAATAATTAAAAAGGT
>CAIUIT010000053.1 GCA_903899375.1 uncultured Actinomycetes bacterium | reverse complement strand
TGGGTCGCGGCTATCTCAAATACGGTCACGATTTTATTTATATCGTTCCTGGCACCCAGTTCTTGCAAGAGCAGACACCCTATGGTCGCAAAATTACTCTGCCCAGTATGATCTTGCCGGGTAGCGGCGGATATCGCGTTATTAAATCGAACAAGGCGCTTCGCAATCTCATTGCCGACCTCGCCCCGGATCGCATCGAAATCTCCGATCGTTTTACACTCTTAAACATCGCTAAATTCGCACGCAGACGCGGGATTCCAACAGTCGTCTTTAGCCACGAAACTTTGCGCGGCTTAGCTAATAGATTCCTTCCGACTTGGTTGCCACGGCGAACCATCGTCAATTGGCATAACCGCCGCCTCGCTAAGAACTTTGATCACGTGATTGCGACAACAGAGTTTGCAGCAGCGGAGTTCCGCGAGATCGGTACTAAGAATCTGGTCAAGATTCCGCTCGGAGTTGATCTGATCAACTTCAGCCCCGACCACCGCTCCTTGCAATTTCGACGTGAGCTACTCCAGGGTTCGCAGGTTCTCTTGGTTCACTGTGGTCGACTATCTCCCGAGAAAGAACCGCAGCGCTCCATCGAAGCGCTCGTTGAACTTCGCTCCCGAGGTATTGATGCTCGTCTAGTGATCGTTGGTCTAGGACCGCTCTGGAAACAGATCCGCTTGTTAGCCAAGGATCTACCCGTTGACACCTTGGGGTATATCGCCGATCGCAAGCGTGTGGCGGCGATCTTGTCCAGCGCCGATGTTTCGCTAGCTCCCGGACCACTGGAAACTTTCTGTTTGTCTGCCCTCGAATCAATCTCCAGCGGAACGCCAGTTGTCGCCTCCCAGAGCAGCGCTGTCGGTGAGTTCCTAAAAATTGATCTTAAGCATCCTGCCGGTGCGATCGCCGCAGATAACGGAGTGGCTTTTGCCGATGCCATCGAATCCCTCCTATATCGCCCTAAGTTGCGCGCCGTTGCTCGAGGCGCAGCAGAGGCGCTGCCTTGGGATAAGACAATTCAACTGATGATGTTATTGCATGGCATTGAAGGGGTTGGTAACAAAGCACCTTCGGTAATAACTAAGAGAAAGTTGATGATGGCCTCATGACAACTCTTGCTCCGCAAACTCGTCACGTACGTTTTACTGTTATCGGAGACTCAGCAGCTTTTGGAACTGGAGATACCGATCTTGCGGGCAACCCCCGCGGTTGGGGTTATTACTTGAGTCAGGTCTTTCATGACTCATGCGAATATCTCAACTTCTCTCGCCCCGGTGCAAAGTCCGCTGAAGTGAAAGAGGTCCAACTCCCCCGCGCGCTCGAGCGCACCCCAGATATCTGCGCGATGATGGTGGGCGGCAACGATATGTTGCGCAACGGTTTTGATCCCCGTGTGCTCTATCAAAACATCACAGACACTTGTCACGAACTGATGGATCGTGGAACCGAGATCATCATGGTGGAATTGCATGATCCAGGTGAGATATTGCGCGTCCCACGGTTGCTTAAACGAGTAATTCGACGTCGCGTTAACGCGGTTAACAATGTCTATTATCAAGTTGCTCGTGAACTTGATCTGATTTTGATTCACACCCGCAACATTCCGCATGTGCACGACATTTCCAATTGGCATATTGATCGAATGCATCCCGGTCCGCGCGGACATCAATTGCTCGCCCGCGAGATGGCGAGCGCACTCCAGGAACGCGGTTGGCGAGTTGATCTGCCCGAATCTCAGGAGGCCGATCATCACTCGCGCGCGGCCAAGCTCTGGTGGCTCCTTTGCAATGGCGCACCTTGGTTTCTCAAGAGATCGGTAGATCTTCTGCCCGTTGCCATCATTTTGATGTTAATTGAGGCAATTCGCGTCATATTTGAGGTAATAGCGAAGGGGTACTCGGCAGTAACCGATCGGCGCGCATAAACTTTTTAAATGCTCGCACTCCTAGCGCCTGGCCAAGGCGCCCAAACTCCAGGATTTTTAACTCCTTGGTTGGCTGATGCGACCTCTCGTGCTCTCGTTGAAAATTGGTCGAACCTCATTGATCTCGATCTCGTCGAACTTGGTACCACTGCAGATGCCGATGAGATCCGTGAAACTTCACATGCCCAACCTTTATTGGTTGCCGCTGGCCTTATCTCATCGCTGCAAACCTTCGCGGGCCAGAACATCTCCTTTGATTATTTCGCAGGCCACTCGGTTGGTGAGATCACCGCAGCCAGTTTGGCGCAGAGCTTTGATGGTGATTCCGCGATGACCCTTGTTAATGTGCGCGGTCGCGCCATGACTGCGGCTGCAACTGGAAGTAACTCTGGGATGTCCGCAGTTCTGGGTGGCGAGCGTGAAATCGTTGTTGCTGCTCTTCTTGCCCTGGGTTTGACCCCCGCAAATGAGAACGGTGGCGGCCAGATCGTCGCTGCTGGATCGCTCGATGCTTTGGCCTTTTTGGCTGAGAATCCTCCCGCTGGCGCGCGCGTTCGCCCACTTCAAGTTTCCGGCGCCTTCCATACGAGCGTGATGCAGCCTGCTGTAACCAAATTGGCCGATGC
>CAIUIT010000052.1 GCA_903899375.1 uncultured Actinomycetes bacterium | reverse complement strand
GGCAGAGAGGATTCCCACCAGTTCTGCACCAGTAGGAATGCGGGCATAAGCCGAACCTACAACTCTAAATCCCTTCGGCGGCCAGTTGGGCGCGGGTGAAGGGGGTACGGGCTTACGAACTGGCTTGCGATAAACATATTTACGGACGGCAACCTTCTTCTTCGTTACCAGAACCTTCTTCTTGCTCACCACGGGCTTTTTTGTGACAACTGGCTTTTTGGGCGTGACGCTCTTCTTAAAGACTGGAGCTTTTGTTGGCGTAGTTGCTTTTTTCGCCGTTGCTTTAGGAGTTGGCTTAGCTGTTGCAGCAAAAGATGTCGGAACGCTAAGACATTGCAGCGCTATCAGGGCGATTGCGACCCTGCGCACATTCACTGCCGAGACCACTTAAAGGAACGCATTGCTAAGAACGTTCCGGCGACGAGCCACGCGATGAGGATGAGGGCGATCTTGCCGATCTCCCACGAGTGCGCCACTTCTTGCGAAGCAAAATTAGCGGGAAGAAAGACCGAACGCATACCCTGGGTAAGCCACTTCAACGGGAAGAGCGCTGAAAATTGCTGCATCCAACTAGGCAAGCTGGAGAAAACAAAGAAAACGCCACTGATGAATTGCAGAACAATTACAAAGGGCGAGACGACGGCTGGTGCACCCCGCCCACTTTTAATGATTCCAGCAAGGGCGATTCCAAGGACTGTTGAACAGGCCGAGCCAAGTAACACTAGCCAGGTAAAGCGCAGCCAGAGCGCACCACTATGTGGAAGATGTAGATGAAAGAAGAGTGCACCAAAGGCCAAGAGCATAACCACTTGAATGATCATCGATAGAAATACCAATATCGCTTTTCCGATAAAGAATGCGATAGGCGACATCGGGGTTCCACGTAAACGCTTGAGAGCACCGTTGTCCCGCTCGATCGGAATGTTGATCGCGAGTTGTTGAAATCCGCTATTTACTAGCCCCGATGCGATCATTCCGGCAACGAAATACTGGCTGAAGGTGACGCCAGGGGCGATAGTGTCTTTAAAGACGCTACCAAAGATGAAGAGCAGTAAGACGGGGAAGAAGAGAGTGAATATTACGGATTCGCGCTGCCGCATGAATTGCTTGATTTCAATGTTGCCACGAAGCAAGCCGAGTCTGAAGGTCGTCACTCTTTGCCCCCGATCATCGTCAGGTAAATATCTTCCAGCGACGGTCGGGTAATGGTTAGTTCTGGAATGTCACCCTTAAAGCGAGCCGCGATTTCAATGACATCCTGCGTCGGATTCTCTGAAATCTTCTTCTGCGTTGCGCCATTTTCGCTCCAGCTAATTGTCGCCTTCGCCAGATGACGTCCGCCCAGAGTTTCAGGAGTCGCGATTTCTACGATCTTTCCCGCGTTAATAACTGCAACCCGATCAGCTAGCGCCTCGGCCTCATCAAGGTAATGCGTGGTCAAAAGAATGGTTGTGCCTTCGGCTTTAAGAGCAAGGATTAATTCCCAAAATGCGCGACGCGCTTCGGGGTCAAAGCCGGTCGTTGGTTCATCGAGAAAGAGAATCTCAGGTGCCCCGATGATTCCAAGAGCCACATCAAGGCGGCGGCGCTGTCCTCCCGAGAGGGTGCGGATTTTTGCATCTCTCTTATCGGTTAATCCAACGAGTTCGATGACTGAGTCTGGATCCTTGGGTTTGGTGTAGTAATGCGAGAAGTGGTGAACGGTTTCAGCGACAGTGAGTTCAGCAGCATCACTGGTGGATTGCAGAACAATCCCAATCCGGTTGCGCCAGGCAGAGCCGTGAATACCTAGAGAACCCGGATCAGATCCGAGCACAAAGACGCTTCCGCTATCTCGGGAGCGAAAACCCTCCAAGATTTCTACCGTCGTGGTCTTGCCCGCCCCATTGGGCCCGAGGATGGCATAGATCTCGCCGTGCTCAATGGAGAGTGAAATCCCGGCAACTGCCTCTTGGCCGCCGTAACTCTTACGTAAATCGAGTACTTCAATAGCGGCGCTCATGGTTTTATCTTGCCGTATTTGATCTCCAAGGCGCTAATTTCGATGGCGAACTTTTGCTGGGAATGCGAAAGAATGGGGTTATGAGCCCGCGTCGAAACCACCCCAAGGGAAAACGTGGTGCTGGGCCAAAGCCCGAAGATCGTGACATTACAGCCTCTTTTCACACCGTTGAAGAGCACCTTGAGGGCATCTATACCGTGCGAAAGATCACGGGATCGAGCTCATCAAAACCATATCGCTGTCCCGGATGTGACCAGCTAATTCCTACGGCAACGCCTCATATTGTGGCTTGGATCGATGATGATCTCGATAGCAGGCGACATTGGCACACCGCATGTTGGACCAAGAAGGATCAACGCAAGCCCCGCACTGAGCGCTCGCGTAACGCCCCTCGCTTCTAGCGGTTGAGTAGGCGGACGAAGCGCTTGATAAATGCGTCAACAGCCGCGGTGCGTTTAAAGGTAGCGAAGTTGAGCGGGATTCTAAATCGTGTCGCGACAACTGCGCGCGTGTAAGTAAATTCCCGAAGTCCTTCGGGTCCATGAACACGACCCGAACCACTCTGCTTTACGCCACCGAATGGCATTGATGGTGTTGCGGTAAATGCAATGACCGAATTGACGGAGACCATTCCACAGTGCAATTGGCTGGCGATCGCTTTGCCTTGCTTCTTCGACCAAACCGATGCAGCCAATCCATATTGCGATGCGTTAGAGAGAGCAATTGCTTCACCCATAGATGCGACGCTACGGATAGTAAGTGTTGGTCCAAAAGTTTCTTCAGCGACTGCGAGGCTATCTTCAGGAACGTTAGTCATAATCGTGGGAAGAACAAATGGTGGTTGGACCGAGTCGATGCTTCCAACTAGGAATTCTGCGCCGCGGTTAGCTGCATCCTTAATGTGTGAGTCAATGATCGAAAGTTGTTTTGGCATGGTGGCAGCACCGTAGTCGCGACCTGCAACGAGCTCAGATGCCAGCGCAGATATCTTTTCACTGAAACCTTGCGCAATCTCATGATGAACATAGACTCGTTCGATTCCAACGCAGGTCTGTCCCGCATTTCCCATAGCAGCCCAGAGCACCGCACTGGCCACTCGATCTATATCGACATCGCGATCGATGATTGCAGGATCCGTTCCGCCACATTCCATCAAGACAGGGGTCAGGGTTTCGGCGCAAATAGCCGCGATCTTCTTACCGGTAGCGCTCGATCCTGTGAAAGCAATTTTGTTAACTGCGCTCTTAGTAAGCGCTGCACCAGTTTCGGGTCCTCCAGTTGCGACGAAGAAAATATTCGCCTCCGGTGCAATCGCGTTAAATGATTCACCTAACCAGTGCCCGACGCCAGGGGTGTATTCGCTCGGCTTAAAGATGACGGCGTTACCCGCGGCGAGTGCGTAAGCGATCGAACCCATCGGAGTAAAGACTGGATAGTTCCAAGGGCCGATGATTCCGATTACTCCCAATGGTTGATACTCGACGTGAGCAGACATATTTGCCATCAACAATCCCGGTGCGCGGTGCGAGTTACGCAGATACCGTCCTGCTTTGCGCGCCGCCCACGAAACGTGCTCGATCGCGATGGATATTTCCAGTGCGGCATCGCTAAGCGGTTTGCCGGTCTCTTGGGAAACAATCGATGCGAGTTCATCGATGTGCAGCGATAAGTAATGTGCCCACGATCGGAGAATCGCTTTGCGCCCTTTGAATCCCAGAGCGCGCCAACGCGCTGAAGCTGCGTTGGCCCGGACTACGAGTTCGTCGATCGTTGCGGCCGAGGTATTGGGATATCGCCCGATCTCTGCCCCGGTAGCAGGGGAGTAGCTGATGATTTCGGTCAGTTGGCTCATGGGCTAAGAGTAAACTTATTTTGTGAGTGAGTTGATTAGGCCAAGCACTGTTCTGCCTGCAAAGCGCCACCCATTCACTTTTATGACCTCAGATGAACTCACGCTCGTCGGTGAGGTAGCAACACCACTTGGTGAGATAACAGCCTCGCTG
>CAIUIT010000051.1 GCA_903899375.1 uncultured Actinomycetes bacterium | reverse complement strand
GTATCCACGCCAATGGGAACGTCTTAACGCGCGCTTCCCTAAGGATCTAGAGGGAAGTAGCGGCAAGTATGCGGCATGGGAGTTAGTTGACCCGGAGCATTGGACAGCATTCGGTTATGCCGCCGTTCGCGTGGATTCGCGTGGTGCAGGTAGATCTCCGGGCTTCGTGGATGTGTGGAGTAAACGAGAAGCACAAGATTATTACGATTGCATTGAATGGATCGCTGCACAGGAATGGTCGAACCAGAAAGTAGGGTTGGCGGGAATTTCTTACTATGCAAAGAACCAGTGGCAGGTTGCCGAATTGAACCCTCCGCATTTGGCAGCAATTTGCCCCTGGGAAGGGGCAAATGACTACTACCGCGATATGACACATCACGGTGGAATCCATAACGCATTTCTTCCCGATTGGTATCAACGGATGTCCACGATTCAGCATGGCCTGGGATCTCGTGGATTTCGCAATCCCGAGAGCGGTTTACTCGCATGTGGTGATCAAGACTTAACTGATGAAGAGTTATTTGCGAATAGATGTGACTTAGCGAAAGAGATAATTGAACATCCCTTTGATGATGACTGGCATTTTTTACACTCGAGCCAACCGGAAAAGATTCAAGTTCCAACACTCTCGGCCGCGAATTGGGGCGGACTAGGAAATCACCAACGCGGGAATTTATACGCGTGGGCTGCTACAGGTTCAGATAAAAAGTGGCTAGAAGTACATAATGGCACTCATTGGTCTGGATTTTATACAGAGTATGGACGATCTCTGCAGAAACGTTTCTTTGACTACTTTCTCAAAGGCGAAGGAGATTGGCAAACTCAGCCACCTGTTTCTCTCAATATTCGCCAAGTGGATGGAACCGTAAAACTCCGCGGCGAAAATGAATGGCCTCTAGCTCGCACCGAGTGGAGTCGGCAGTATTTAGAGCTCAGTAATTTATCTATCAATAATTCCGCTCCACAGCAGCAACAGGACCTCACATATGATGCGATGGGAGAAGGAATAACTTTTTACGGCGCTCCCGTTCTTGTGGAGACGGAAATTACTGGCCCCGTGAGTGCCAAACTCTGGATTTCATCTTCTACCTCCGACGCTGATCTATTCCTTACCTTGCGTGCATTTAGTGACAAAGGAGATGAGATTCTCTTCGAAGGGGCAAATGACCCTAAGACGCCAATGTCACAGGGTTGGTTGCGTGCCTCGCATCGCGCGCTTGATGCTTCAAAGTCAAAGCCGTGGGCGCCGTTTCATCAACATATAAGTAAAGAAACACTACGTCCCGGGGAGATCTACGAGCTAGATATTGAAATCTGGTCGACTTGCTTAGCTTTACCGGCTGGATATCGGCTCGGACTAACGGTAAAGGGCTGCGACTTTGATCATGGTTTGGAACCAGTCGAAATGGGTGGACGAATCATGAAGGGAAGTGGCCCATTTAGACATGATCAACCTTTAGATCGCCCAACGGAGATATTCGCGAACCAAGTCACTCTGTATACCGGAGCTAATTATCCGTCCTCGATCTTATTGCCGATAGTTCCTTCGAAAATTTAGAGGTGATCGACCATCCAGTCACCAGCAAGTGGATGGTACAAATATGGGTAATTGTTACAAACGTGGTTCCCATCGTCGATCATGACTAATTTTGCGTTGCGGGCTTCTGCGACGACACGCTCTGCATGCTGATATGGAACAAGTCGATCTTTCTTTCCAAAGATAACCAAGAGCGGTTGTTTGAGATTGTGAAGACAACCTTCGAGCGTAATGCTGTCTGCTATCGCTCGCGCCTCGTCAATGCTATGCGCACCAGAATATTGATAAAAAGCGGCACGACTTATCGGTGGACGCGCATCGTAACGGCTGCCGGTGTCGTAAGAGCCACCTACAGTTACGGCCGCCTTAATTCGTGGGTCGTGCGCCGCACTACGTGCTGCGTAGTAACCACCCATACTCACACCAACAATACCTAAGCGTGTTGCATCTACTTCTCTAATAGTTAAGAGGGTATCAATGGCGACCTTGATCGCACTTTCATAATTTGGGCGGAGTGCAAAATAGAACCCTGATTCCCCTTGCCCGGGACCATCTAAAGAGAAAGTTGCCAAACCTCGAGTCAAGAAGACATTTTCCCAATTGAAAAACTCTTCTTTTGTGGAATCTAAGCCAGGAAGCAAGATGACCACCGGCGGATTACTAACTCCTTGTGGAGTTCGAAGATTTCCAACCAATTGGTGGCCTTCGAAAGGAATTTCGATACGGCGGGCCGATGGATCGAGATTCTTATGAGCTCGAAGCAATGCAGCTATGGATTTCTCGGTTGCAAACTTATGTTTTGCCATATCCAAAACCCAGACAAATTTTGCGAAGTGATAGCTCAACGCCGCGCGATTCCAGGCATTACCGGCACTAACTTTATGGCCCGCTCGCTCTGCCTCAGCAGCTAACTCGGCATGCATATCACCATTAGAAACCCAGGCATCTAGCCAATCAGACCAGTTTTCTAACGTTGAGGTGACGCGTTGAAAGTCATTTGGGTCAACCCCTTGAGTTGTAAAGCGTGGTGCCCAATGGTCAATTGCCGATTGAATATCTGAATCTCTCATCTCAAAACAGTAATATGTATTGGAGTACAAGTCACTATCTTTTGGGAACTGGTCCTGACGATTCGCGTACAACTAGAGTTACCGGGAGAGTTATCTTTCTAGGACTCGTCACCTTGCCTTCGATTTGATTTATAAGTAATCGAGCAGATTCCACTCCCATTTCAAAGTGTGGCGCGCTGACTGTTGTAAGCGAAGGGCTAAAGTCTTCCGAGAATGGCATATTGTTAAAACCAATTACAGAGATGTCTTGCGGAGCTCGCAGACCATGTTTGCGCAGGGCATGGAAAACGCCTAAGGCGAGCAAATCGTTGCCAGCAAGGACAGCGGTTACGCTCTTTGGGTTCGCTTCCAGGAATTTGTTCATTGCAATCTCACCAGCTGAGACCGAAAGAGCGGTCGCCTTGATTATCTTCGTGCTCATACCTAAATGTTTCGCGGTATTTGTAAAAGCGTTACTGCGAACGCTTGCGGTGGAAAGGATGGTCGGTCCCGCCAGATGGAGAACCTTTTTGTGGCCAAGTTTGGCCAAATGCTCTAAGGCGGCAGTAATTCCTGCAGCATCATCGCCAATGACAGAAGGGTATGGAACTCCGGAGGCTTCTCGATTTACAAGTACTGCTTTGACTCCTTGGTTGTGATACTTGGTAATCATGCTCCGTTCGGTGTGGCCCGTTGCAATGATCAGGCCATCGACCTGTCGTTCCATAAGGGAGTCAAAGAGGGCATTTTCAATTTCGGCATTGTTATCAGTATTAACGACTAAAGCTGAATAACCACGTGAAAATAGAACGCTATCCACCCCGCGAACGATGGGAGGGAAGATCGGGTTGGTCAGGTCAGGGACGATGACTCCAATTGTCATGGATTTACGGGTACGCAACCCACGAGCAACGGTATTCGGGGAGTAGGACATTTCCTCTGCAATTTTGCGGATCTTATTAACTGTGGCCTTACTTACCTGCCCCGATGTCTCTTGGTTGAGTGAGCGAGAGACCGTACTGACATTGACCCCAGCCCTCTTGGCGACATCAGCCAGAGTGGTTCTAGATCGCATGCCGTAACCTTATAGTTCAAATAATGCCTTGACGAGTGCCTCAAAACCGTTGATAATAAAGCCTGCAATCGATTGCACGATTAAGTCCTCTGATCTAAGGAGTCTCCATGAGTATCAGCGCTAAACCAACCATTGGTTGGATCGGAGCTGGTCGAATGGGCTTCCAGCTGGCTACGCGCCTGCTTGAGGCTGGTCACGATGTGACTGTGTACAACAGAACTCGCGCTAAAGCAGAGCCACTCGTTGCGCTGGGCGCAAAGGTCGTGGATCGTCCGAGCGATCTCGCCGGACTAGATGTTGTCTTTATTATGGTCTCTGCCCCGAAAGACCTCGAAGAGGTCACAATGGGCGAACATGGCGTTCTAACCGTCGCAGGTAAGTCCCCCAAGGTAATTATTGATTCTTCGACAGTATCAACTGAAGTTTCGGAGAAGGTTCGTGCTTTCGCCACGACCAAGGGTACAGAGCTCTTGGCGGCACCCGTAAGTGGAAATCCTGCAGTTATTGCAGCTGGAAAGTTAACTGTTGCTGTCTCTGGACCAAAAGATGTTTACGAAGAAGTTGCAGCTCTCATCAATCTCTTCGGCCGTAAAGTCACGTACGTCGGCGAAGGCGAAGTTGCTCGCTTGGTGAAGATTGCTCACAACATCATGTTGGGTGTTGTCGCGCAGACGCTCGCCGAGATTGTTACATTGACGGAGAAAGCTGGAGTTGAGCGGTCTGCATTCCTAGAGTTTCTGAACGACTCGGTCATGGGATCTACTTTCACTAAATACAAATCCCCCTCAATAGTAAATTTAGATTTCACTCCAACTTTTACCATTCCGCTACTACTCAAAGATTTCGATCTAGGTTTGGATGCAGCATATGAATTGGAAGTTCCAATGCCAATTACCGCTGCAGCTCAACAGATCACTGCGTCGGCGCGAGGTGCCGGGCATGTCGATGAAGATTTCATGATCCTATTGATTGAACAAGCCCGCCGTGCTGGAATGACTCTTGTGTCAGAAAATAAGAAAGTGCTAAGTGGACTTGAGGTAGAAAGTAATGGCTAATAACACTCCGCTGCAAGCCCCGGGACATATGGGGGTTGATTATGAAATGCGCGTTGATTTTGATCGACTCCGAAAATATCGCATCGGTCGCGCCAAAGAGTCGCTCAATTCCAGTGACTGTGGAGCCTTCCTACTCTTTGATTTCTACAACATTCGTTACACCACTCAATCGTGGGTGGGCGGAGCACTTGGCGACAAGATGACTCGCTACGCACTTTTAACTCGCGACGGCGAACCAATGCTCTGGGATTTTGGCTCCGCTGTTCGCCATCACAAGTTATATTCTCCATGGCTTAAAGTCGAAAATAATCGCCCCGGAATGTTGGGTATGCGTGGCGCAGTTGCTCCTTCAGCTGGGCTTATGGAATCGGCTATTAAAGAGATTAAAGGGCTTCTAGAAGATGCGGGCGTTGCCCATCTTCCGGTTGGCGTAGATATTGTTGAACCAGCTTTTCTCTTTGAGATGCAACGCCAAGGTTTAACCGTCGTGGATTGCCAACAGGAGATGCTTGATGCTCGTCTTATCAAAAACCAAGATGAGATCATGTTGCTTAATCAAGCCGCAGCGATGGTTGATGGCGTCTATCAAAATATCGTCGATGTGCTAAAGCCAGGCATCCGCGAGAATGAAATCGTGGCGCTGGCAAATAAACGGCTCTATGAAATGGGTTCTGATCAAGTAGAAGCGATCAATGCCATTTCAGGTGAGCGTTGTAATCCACACCCACATAACTTTACCGACCGCCTGATCCGCCCGGGAGATCAAGCTTTCTTCGACATCATTCACTCCTTTAATGGATATCGCACCTGTTACTACCGTACCTTTGCAGTCGGAAGCTCAACCCCATCGCAGCGCGACGCTTACACAAAGGCTCGCGAATGGATGGATGCAGCTATTAATGCTGTCAAGGTTGGAACAGATACTGCCGCGATCGCAAAAGTTTGGCCCAAGGCAGAAGAGTTTGGTTTTGATAGTGAGTTGGCTGCCTTTGGTCTGCAATTCGGTCACGGCCTTGGGCTGGGGCTGCACGAGCGTCCGATCATTTCGCGTCTCAATAGCCTGGAGAATCCCATTGAAATTCGCCCAGGAATGGTTTTTGCGCTTGAAACGTATTGCCCCGCCTCCGATGGTGTCTCGGCAGCGCGCATCGAAGAAGAGGTAGTCGTCACCGATAGTGGTGTACATATCTTGACTAAGTTCCCTGCTCAAGAGCTCTTTGTGGCAAATCCTTACTAACATCATGGCTATGTCAAAAGGGATACCTGGCTTACAGCGAGTAGATCATGTCGGTATAACAGTTCCCAATCTAGAAGACGCGACTCGATTCTTCATTGATGTTTTAGGCTGCGAATATATGTACACCCTTGGGCCCTTTCAGAGTGATGAGAACTGGATGCAGGAACATTTAAATGTTCATCCTCGCGCCATCATGAAGGAATTGCATTTCTTTAAGCTCAACGGCGTTGCAATCTTCGAAGTATTCGAATATTCCGCACCAGAACAAGATGGAACAGTTCCGAGAAACAGTGATGTTGGCGGTCATCACGTTGCACTCTACGTTGAGGATATGGGAGCAGCGCTAGCTCACCTTAAATTGCATAACATTCAAATCCTCGGCGAACCCACTGCTAGTAAGGGTCCTAGCGAGGGCCAGCACTGGGTTTACTTCCTGTCCCCATGGGGGATGCAATTCGAATTAGTTACTTATCCAAACGGGAAAGCCTTTGATCACAATCCAGAGAAATTTGTTAAGAAGGTAAAGGAATAAATGCCACTTCATCATAAGCACAAATCG
>CAIUIT010000050.1 GCA_903899375.1 uncultured Actinomycetes bacterium | reverse complement strand
GCCTTGAGGTATGGACCAACGATTGAAGCGTAACCCTGCTTGAAGAGGGTTGCGTTGTTATCTGTTGGAGCACCGTTCAAGTAAACAACGCGAGGCTTTGCAACCTTGTGTGCCTTGAGGCAAGCAACGATTCCCTTACCTTGTAGAACTCCAACGCCTACGTTATCGAATGATACGTAGAAGTTAGCTGAACCACCGAGGGTTAGACGATCGTAATCGATTGTTGCAACGCCCTGCTTCTTAGCAGATGCTTCAACAGCTGCTGCTGATGGTGAATCGAGGTTAACGAGAACGAGAACTTTGACACCCTCTGTGAGCATTGCTTGAGCAATTGTTGCAAACTTTGTCTTGTCGCCAAGAGCGTTCTGAATGTCATATGTAACACCAGCAGCTTTGAATGCAGCTGCGAGTAGGGGACGGTCATCTGTCTCCCAACGAGGAGATGATGCTGAGTCAGGAAGAATTACGCCGACCTGAGGTCCTGCTGCGTGTACAGCTGTTGTTGCAACGAAACCAGTGAGTGCTAGTGACACTGCTGCAACTGCTGCCGCTAAACGACGATTTGTCATCTGTTGGTATACCTTTCGAAGGTGTTGAGTACGTGGTCAAACCTGCTTTGACCATGGGTAGTACTCGGTGGGATCAAACTAGTCGAAAAAGGGCAAAATTCCGAGAGGGGCAACTGCACAATTCGGACATTTGGCGTAACAGTTTTATAACGCACTAGACCAGCAGACGAGGGGTTTGCCCTCAAAAAAATAGCAGGAATTAGGTGTGCATTCAGTCTGCGCCCACCACTAACGCTACCCTTGCGCCAATTAGTTACGGAGAATAGTAAATCGATGGCCATGCAATCTACTGAGTCGATTAGCGACCAGGTTAGCGCTGCGATCCTGCGCGCCTTAGCCCTGGCGGTCGCCGCCCAAGAGTTGCCGAGCGGCTTGGTCCTTCCAGATCAGATCACGCTCGAACGCCCCAAGAACCGCGATCATGGAGATTACGCAACATCCATCGCTTTAGCGCTGGCCAAAACAGCCGAGATGAATCCGCGCGCCATCGCCGAATTAATTCGTACATATCTATTAGCAGATGCCGATATCAAAGGTGCGGTTGCTGCCGTCGATATCGCCGGTCCTGGTTTTCTCAACATCACGCTGGCTCGATCGGGTCAAGGCTCCATCATCGCTGCAATTTTGAGCGAGGGCGAGAAGTACGGACATGGTCATGCGCTCGCTGGTAAGAGCATCAACTTAGAATTTATTAGCGCCAATCCCACTGGACCTTTACACCTGGGGCATACCCGCTGGGCCGCTGTTGGAGATGCGCTGGGTCGCGTACTCGCCGCCGCCGGTGCGAAGGTAACCCGCGAGTTCTATATCAACGACCGGGGCAATCAGATGGAGCTCTTTGGCGCATCGTTGCGCGCCGCAGCCCAAGGGGTAGCAGTTCCCGAAAATGGCTATCACGGCGCCTATATCAATGACATCGCCGCTGCGATCAAAAAATCGCATCCAGAATTTTTAGCGCTACCCGAAGCAGCAAGCCTCGAAGCATTTCGAGATTCCGGTTACGCCTTGCAGCTCGCCGATCAACAACGCGTTCTCGAAGACTTCCGCACTCACTTCGATGTCTGGTTCTCCGAAAGATCGTTGTACGAAAATGATTTCTTTAAACACTGTCTCGATCGCCTCAAGGCGCAAGGACATGTTTATGAAGAGGGCGGTGCCATCTGGTTGCGCACGACGGATTTCGGCGACGACAAAGATCGCGTGATGATCAAGTCCGATGGAGCTTTTGCATACTTCGCCTCAGACTCCGCGTATTACATCAGCAAGCGCGAACGCGGATTTGATATCTGTATTTATATGTTGGGCGCAGATCACCATGGCTACGTCAATCGCCTGAAAGCGATTTCAGCATGCGCCGGTGATGACCCCAACTACAACATCGATGCGCTCATCGGTCAGATGGTAAAGATTATGGAGAATGGCGAAGAGATAAAATTGAGTAAGCGCGCCGGAACCATCATCACTCTAGAAGAATTAGTTGAAAAAGTTGGCGTAGACGCCGCGCGTTATACCTTGATCCGCTATCCCGTTGATACTCCGATGGTGATGGATGTAGATGTATTGCGCAGCAGAACCAATGAGAATCCGGTGTATTACGTGCAGTATGCCCATGCGCGCATCTGTGCGGTTCTTCGCAATGCCAGTGATGTGGGCATTGCATACGGGTTAGATCAGATCCACGCCGAACTCCTCGAACACGAGCGCGAACGCGAACTTATTGGCGCGCTAGCTGAATTCCCACGCGTTGTTGCTGGCGCTGCAGATCTCCGCGAACCCCATCGCATCGCACGTTATGCCGAAGAGTTAGCCGGTATTTATCATCGTTTTTACGCCGATTGCCGTGTGCTTCCACTCGGGGATGAAGCGCCGTCGGCGCTGCACAGCGCGCGAGCCACGCTCTGTAAAGCAACCGCGGGAGTCATCGCCAATTCGCTAGCCTTGCTGGGTGTTACCGCGCCAGAGAAGATGTAGCCATGAGCGCATTTGATCCTGCCATTTTCTCGCTCAACTCACGCTTCGATGTAGACCATCTGATGATCGGGGGAGTGAGCGCCGTAGATTTGGCCGCCGAATTCGGAACCCCACTATATGTTGTTGATGAAGCAGATTTTCTCTTGCGCGCGACGGCATGGAAGAGCGCGCTTGAAGGTGCATTCGGTACGCAGGCAGGCACGGTGTATTACGCCGCCAAATCATTTATCGCAAAAGAGATCGCGCGCTGGGTTGATCGCGCAGAGATCGGGCTCGATGTTTGCACCGGCGGTGAGTTAGCCGTCGCTGAGTCGGTCGGGTTTTCACCAGATCGTATTGAGGTACATGGCAATAATAAATCTGAAGATGAGATTCGCCATGCGATCAGTATTGGCGTGCGTTCGATCGTCATGGATTCTTTCAATGAGATCGAGCGTGTGGCGCGTATTGCAAGTGAGCTCGGTAAAGTGCAGCGCGTATTGATTCGCGTGACACCTGGTGTAGAAGCGCACACCCACGAATTCATTGCCACCGCGCATGAAGATGTGAAGTTTGGTTTCTCGTTAGCGAGCGGTACGGCCTGGGATGCTATTTATGCCATAGAAAATCAGCCTTCATTGCAATTGGTGGGTCTGCATTCCCATATTGGATCGCAAATATTTAATAGCGAAGGATTTGCCGCGGCTGCCAAGAAGTTGATCGGCCTCTTGTCGCGTTTCCGTGATTCGTACGGTCGTGAATTGTCCGAGCTGGATTTAGGTGGCGGCTATGGAATTGCTTACCTGCCCGGTGAAACTACCCTCGATCCGATTCAGGTTTTGAATGAACTTGCGGCGGTCGTAAAGAGCGAGTGCGAAAGCGTTGGAATCGCCCTTCCGATAATCTCGATCGAGCCCGGTCGCGCCATTGTTGGACCTTCGACTACGACGCTCTATACCGTTGGCACGACTAAAGAGGTTGAACTCGATGGGGGACTGACGCGTCGTTATGTTGCAGTGGATGGTGGCATGAGCGACAACATCAGACCGGCGCTCTACGGAGCCGAATATTGGGCGATCATTGCCAATCGTCTCCCGCTAGGACCTCTCTGCAATACGCGAATTGTGGGAAAGCATTGTGAGACCGGGGATATCGTGATCCGAGATATCGACATTTCAGCCGATACTCAAAGCGGTGATTTACTCGCCATTCCAGCAACGGGTGCATATGGTCGCAGCATGGCGTCGAATTACAACCACGTGCCTCGTCCCGCAGTTGTCGCGGTAATTGATGGAAAAGCCCGCTTAATCGTGCGGCGCGAGACCATCGCGGATTTATTGGCGCTTGATCTCTAATTTTTTGAGATACTTACCCCCTGGGAAAGCTAGCTAATAAGGGATGTGAACCGATGAGCAACGATCGCGTATTACGCGTCGGTCTGCTTGGCGCTGGAATCGTTGGCGCTGAAGTTG
>CAIUIT010000049.1 GCA_903899375.1 uncultured Actinomycetes bacterium | reverse complement strand
CGGAAGGAGCGCAAAGTAAATGGCGCATGACACAGAGTTCCACGTCCATCACGATTCACCGGAGGCAATAGGTCGGCGCGAGCGTCTTGGCGTTCGTCTACTTATTGTCGCTGATGGAGCATTCCTCTTTGGAATGATCTTTTCGTGGTTTTATCTTCGCAACCTCAATGTCAACGAAGCCTGGTTACCAAAGGGAGTGCATACATTTAGCACCGCCTCTGGTTGGGTTGCTGCCTCTGGCTTGATCGTTGCAGCGATAGCTCACCGACTTGGTGAGTACAAGCGTGAACTGCGAAATATGACCTCTATCGTTGTACTCATCGCCCTACTTGTCGGTGGCTACCTCCAATGGCATCAGATGGCTCACATGCCATTTATTACCAAAGATGGCGCTGATCGTCCGTTCTATAACGGTGCTTATGCATCCAACTGGGTACTTATAGCGGGAGCGAACATGTTCCACTACCTAGTAGGGGCATTCGTCGCTCTAGGCCTAGTCCTGCGTGGCTATCGCACCAAGATTGATCCAACCCTTGAGGTGTGGCGTCAACGTACTGCAGGTGCATGGTTTACCTGGATTGCAATTGCAGGGGTGCTCTGCGCGCTTGCGACTTCATTCAAATAAGTCACATATGTTGAGAAAGGCCCCATAAGAGCGATCTTGTGGGGCCTTTCTTTATGCACTTTCGGGTATTCTACGTGCAAGCTTACGAAGGAGCGCAAAATGGCAAATAAAGAACAAAAAAGCAACGCGAACGCTAAGAAAGAACCAAAGCTAAACCTCAAGGAGAAGCGTTTAGCAAAGCAAGAGAAGAAGTCAAAGAAAGACTAATTTTCTAGAAACTTATGGAGAAGGCAAGCCGCTCTTTATATGGGTGGCTTGCCTTCTTCGCTTTTTTCGGCCTAACACTCTCGCTATTTCTTAACGCCTTCAATGTCGATCCGTTTGCAGTCACGGATCAAACACTATTCCACCAGAACACCGCGCCTATTCGTATCATCGGCTTCTTCAGTTATTTCACCATCTGGTCCAATATTCTGGTCATCTATGTCGGATATGCAATTGCCGCTAGTAAGACTTCATCCAAATATTTTGGAACTCTCTTTGCAACTGGGCTGACCATGATCACGATCACGGGGCTGCTCTACAACTCGCTTATTCTTCCGGTCTATCCCCCAAAGGGCTGGTACTGGCTTACTTCCACGCTCATGCATGTTTTAGTACCAATTATGTATAACTACTTATGGTTCAAAAAAGGCCCACGCGGTAATCTCAGTGTTCAGCGTTCTCCGCAAATATTGATGATTCCGATCATCTACCTCTTTTATACGATTGCTCGCGGCGTGGCAATCGAGCAATGGCCATACAAATTTTTAGATTTAACGAGCGAAGGTTTTACCGTTTGGATAATCGGTGTTGCGATTATCTTTAGCTTTGGAATGCTGTTGATATTTGGTTTCGCCAAAGTTGATCAAAAACCAATGAAAAAACCCTTAAAGTAAATCTGGATCGATCTTTGTCTGCTCTTTAATCTTGGCTAGATCCGAGGCAGTCCCCTTGGCAATATTCTCTGTATCTTTGACGATACCTTCGAGATGGTTAGCGATAAAGGTCTTTGGGTTGAGATCTTGGATATCGAGATTGGCATATTCGGGCCCGAGCTGGCTCTTAAATTCGGTCATGGCTTGGCGACTAAAACCACGAACTTTTTGTAGGAATTTCGCTGCATCGACCGCAAATTGAGGCAACTTATCGGGGCCTATGAGCACGGCTGCCAGGATTGCCAGCACCAGTAACTTCTCAAAGCCGATTCCAAACATACTTCAACGATACCGTCAGGAGTATAGTTAGGCAACGTGCATTTCTTAAGTAGCCCCCTTTCCGGACAAACACACGATCTCACATATGACGATGTGTTTATGGTTCCCAATTACACCCAGATCGCTAGCCGCATGGATGTTGATCTGGCTACCGATGATGGCACCGGCACCACAATTCCTATCGTCGTAGCCAACATGACGGCAATCGCCGGCCGACGTATGGCCGAGACAGTTGCTCGCCGAGGTGGACTAGTAGTAATCCCCCAAGATATTCCCCTTGAGATCATCGCCGATGTAATCGCCTGGGTTAAGACCCGGCATATAGTTTTTGAAACACCCGCCACCTTAGAAGCAACCGAGACCGCAGCTAGCGCCTTGGATCTGATCACAAAGCGTGCACACGGAATCTTGGTAGTGGTTGATAAGACGAAGCCGATTGGTGTTATTACACAGAGCGATTTGGAACGAGTAGATCGCTTCACGCAATTGCGCCAGATCATGCATACCGATTTCACAACTCTGCCAGACAGTGTCGAGCCACGTCAGGCATATGAAGCGCTGGAAGAAAGTCGTCGCGAATTCGCCGCAATCGTCAGCACCAGCGGAGATTTAGTAGGAATTCTTACGAAGGCCGGAGCACTTCGCGCCACCCTCTACCGCCCAGCACTTGATTCCAAGAACCGGTTGCGTGTTGCAACAGCGATCGGAATAAATGGCGATGTCGCTGGCAAAGCAAAGGCGTTATTAGCCGCGGGGTCAGATTGCCTCATCATAGATACTGCGCATGGACACCAAGCCAAGATGATTGAGGCGATCAAAGCAGTCAGAGAGCTCAATCCCGGCGTTCCAATCGTCGCTGGAAATATTGTTACAGCGCAAGGGACCAAAGACCTTATTGAAGCCGGCGCGGACATCATCAAAGTTGGAGTCGGACCTGGAGCGATGTGCACCACCAGAATGCAGACCGGTGTTGGTCGTCCCCAATTCTCCGCAGTAGTTGAATGCGCGGCACAAGCGCGCGCCATGGGCAAGCATGTCTGGGCCGATGGTGGTGTTCGCCATCCGCGCGATGTCGCCTTGGCACTAGCTGCCGGTGCGTCACAAGTAATGATCGGCTCGTGGTTCGCAGGTACCTTGGAAAGCCCTGGCGATTTAATCAGAGACACGAGTGGCAAGCTATATAAAGAGTCATTCGGAATGGCATCTGCACGTGCTGTTAATGCACGCACCACTCAAGAGAGCGCCTTTGATCGTGCGCGAAAGCGAATCTTTGAAGAGGGCATTTCATCTAGCCGCATGTATATAGATCCTGCTCGCCCTGGAGTCGAAGATCTTATTGATCAGATTATCGCTGGTGTCCGCTCCTCATTTACTTATGCCGGAGCGTCCACGATTAATGAATTTCACGATAAATGCGTCGTGGGAATCCAATCTGCATCGGGTTATGCAGAGGGACGCCCGCTTCACACTTCGTGGTAATTAATTAAGTAATATCGAAATTTCTAAGCTTGGATTAGTTTCACTAAATTTCTGCTGGCCGCCGAGCCCAGAAATCTCCATCAAGACCGCCACGCAATCAACAACACCGCCGCTACGCCCGATCAGCTTCACAGCGGCACCGAGGGTTCCTCCGGTGGCAAGCACATCATCGATCACCATAACTCTTTCGCCGGTAAGAACAGCATCTTGATGAATTTGTAAAATTCCTTCGCCATATTCCAATGCATAGCTCTCAGAAAAACTTGCAGCTGGGAGTTTCCCACTCTTGCGAATGGGAATAAATCCCTTGCCAGTCATCTTTGCCACTGCAGCAGCAAAAATGAATCCGCGCGCTTCCACACCGGCAACTAGATCAAACTGCCGACTCACTTTAGAAAATTCGCGTACGGCCAGATCAAATGCTTCTGCGTTTCTCAACAGCGGTGTTATATCTTTAAAGAGAATCCCTGCCGTCGGAAAATCGGGCACATCGCGGATCAGGCTTCGAAGGAAATCCTTCGAAGCCTGATCGCCTTGATTTGCGTTGATAATTACTTACTAGTCCAGATGTTAATTGGCGACTGCAAGAAGTAGACCACGAATAAGGCAGAGGCAATGTAAAGCAGTGCATGCACTTCCTTACGGCGACCCTGGACTACTCGTACTAGTACGTGCGAAACAAATCCAGCACCGATACCTACTGAGATGCTGTAAGTGAATGGCATCAAGATCATTGTCAGGAATGCCGGGATCGCAATTCCATAATCTTGCCAGTCGATATTCTTGATTTGAGACATCATCAAGAAACCGACAATGACCAACGCTGGTGTCGCAGCTTCGTAAGGAATAACTGCAACTAATGGTGCCAGGAATGTCGTGAGCAAGAAGAGAATTCCTGTTACCACTGAAGCTAGGCCAGTTCGAGCCCCTTCACCCACACCAGATGCAGATTCAATATAGCTTGTGTTTGAAGAGATATTTCCCATTCCACCACCAACTGCTGCGATTCCATCTATCAAGAGGATGCGGTCAATATTTGGAATAAGTCCATCGCTGTCGAACAAACCACCTTCACTTGCGATTGCAGTAACTGTTCCCACATTGTCGAAGAAATCCGATAGCAACAATGAGAAGATCAGGAGAATTGCAGATACGACCGTGACACGGTTAAAGGCGCCGGTCAGATCGATATGGCCAAAGAGACTGAAGTCAGGCTTTGCGAATACTTTTGATGGAATAGTTGGAACATTCAGTCCCCAACCCTTTGGATTTACATTCGTTCCATCAAAATTAGGGCCGATCTTAAAGGCCTTCTCAACAATAACTGCAAGTACTGTAGTGACAACAATCCCAATTAGTAGCGCCCCTTTAACTTTCCTTACAACAAGGGCAATCATCAAACAGAGTCCAAATGCGAAAACTACAATTGGCCAGCCCACGAGGTTTCCATTGTCACCCAGTTGAACTGGTACCGGTCCGGCGCCAGTACGACGAACAAACCCGGCATCAACTAAACCGACGAGCGTGATGAACAAACCAATTCCAACGGCAATCGCAATCTTTAACTGCCCTGGCACTGCGCGAAACATCGCAGCGCGGACGCCAGTTAATACGAGGATGACGATTATCACGCCTTCGATTATTACTAGGCCCATCGCATCTGCCCAGGTCATCTTGGATGCAATACCGATTGCAACGAAGGTGTTTAGCCCGAGGCCAGTAGCGAGCGCAAGTGGGAAATTCGCCACAGAGCCCATCAGGATGGTCAAAATACCTGCCATAAGGGCAGTCATAGCAGCAATCATCGCGAGATTTGGGTGGCTACCATCTCCCCCAAGGTATTTACCGTCTCCATCTTTGGTAAGACCGATAATCAGTGGATTGAGCGCAACGATGTATGCCATGGTGAAGAACGTGACGAAACCGCCACGAATTTCTCTAGCTATCGTTGAGCCGCGTTCGCTGATTTTGAAGTAGGAATCGAGCATGGCTTAGTCTCCTAATTTTGTTATCGGGGGTGGTTGCGACCCCGTATGAAGTGACGGCTCATAGACCGTGGGAATGACAAAACCGTATAGGCAATTCACCCAGATGTTAAGCGCACACTCAGGCAATTTTCACTTAAAGTGGACCCCTTAGGGCGAAATGAGGATAAATTGGACGATCAAGCATTTCTAGAGTTTGCGATAGCGGCGGCTCGCCAGGGTGGCGCAGAGGGCGGGGTCCCAATCGGTGGAGCCCTAGTAGTAGATGGCAAGCTCCTTGGTGTGGGCTACAACAAGAGGGTCCAGCAAGGTAGCGCAATCCGTCATGGCGAGACCGATTGCCTCGAGAATATCGGCCGATTGCCAGCTAGCGTCTACGCCAAGGCCACGATGTACACAACTTTGTCGCCATGCCATATGTGCAGCGGAGCAATCTTGCTCTATGGAATTCCACGGGTGGTACTTGGCGAAAATCAGACATTCATGGGCGCTGAAGATTTGCTGCGCTCGCACGGCGTGGAAGTTATAAACCTTAACTCACAAGAGTGCAAAGATTTGATGGAGAAGTTCATTTCAGAGAAGCCCGATATCTGGAATGAAGATATCGGCGAAGAATAATGTCAGAATTTACACATACCGTTTGGAGCCAATGGTCAGATCTTGCAGTTCCGCCAGGCTTCCGAAAGCTATCGCTTGCTGATCACCCGCTCGATAGCTCTGACCTATCCCAGATCACGATCTATGTTCAACCGTACATGACTGGCACTGAACTTCTGGAACCAGTTAAGGCAATGAACAAGTTGCAAATTCTTCAAGTTCCCAATGCTGGGTATGAAAGTGCTCTGCCCTACCTTCGTCCCGGAGTGGTGCTCTGCAATGCTAGAGGAGTACATAATGCTTCGACCGCGGAGCTAGCCGTGGGGCTTGCTATTGCAATGAAACGCGGAATTCCTGACTTCCTTCGATCACAAGACCGGGGGGAATGGAGCCACGAGCGCATGGGATCGCTCAACGACAGCGATATCGGAATCATTGGAGCAGGCTCTATTGGCCAGACCTTGGTCTCCTACCTCAAACCATACGAGGTTGAAATCACGACTTTTTCGCGTTCGGGAAGTAACGGATCTCTTTCTATGGAACATTTGGACCGATTGCTTCCAACCTTTGATTTCCTCTTTCTGATAATTCCACTCAATCCCGAAAGCACAAACCTTATTGATGCCAGGCGGTTGGCACTGATGAAAGATGGGGCCATCTTGGTAAATGTAGCGCGCGGCAAAGTAGTGGATACCGATGCCCTTGTTGCGGAACTTAACACTGGGCGAATAAGCGCTGCCCTTGATGTCACTGATCCAGAACCACTTCCCGTTGGCCATCCGCTCTGGAGTGCCAAAAATGTACTCATTACCCCGCATGTCGGTGGAGATTCCGAAGCTTTCGAAAAGCGGGGGCGAAGATTTGTCGAGGAACAACTACAACGTATCGCCGATGGGTTAAAACCTTTAAATATTATTACGATTTAATTCTTTAAATAGCGCTGCATCTGGGTTGCAATGACCTCTTCACCTGGAATACCCGATGTAAATAGATCCTCGACAATTCTCCTCCGATCTTCTTCCGATTTATTCTGGCTGATCTTCGATTTTGCCTCAACTTTATTTACATGCAGAATCACAGCGATGATTCCTTTAAGTTGTAGCTCAAAATAGTGAGGATCGGATTCAGATGCAGACCAAGGCAACTCCCGGTTCAATTCATGGTGTGCTGTAAGTTCTGTAACAATCTGACGTAATAACTCAATGTCTTCGCTTACTTCGACGGTGCCACTTAAATGGACAGATTCGTAATTCCACGTTGGAACAACCTTGTGATCGGTAACTTTATTACCGTAATTGGTCGGTGAAATGTATGCCTGTCCTCCATGCAAAATTGCAAGCCCTTGGCTTTCGGCTTGAATCGTCTCCCACTGTTGATTGCCACGAGCCATATGCATGATAAGGCGGCCATAGTTCCCAGTGCTTGGGTCAACATCTACCCACATCATTGGCATTAACGTTGATACTGGAAGCCCATCTGGATTTACCGTCACAAGGTCTGCAGCTCGCACTTGAGCCACAAAGAGTTGAATTTCTTCCCAATCTTCGACTCTATTGAGGGGTGGTATGTACATGCCCTTAGTATCTCATTGCACCTACAATTCCCATATGGAAGATGTCTTAAAGAACGCTTCGGTCAAGCGGATAACCGCAGAAATGCAGGAGCGGGGTATTAAAGGCGCGGTGAGGATATTGAGCGATAGCGCCAGGACGGCGGCGGAGGCGGCCGAAGCTCTCGATATTGAAGTCGGTCAGATCGCCTCTTCTATCGTCTTCAAGCTTCCCGATGGTCGTCCATTGCTAATCATCACCTCTGGGGCACATCGGATCGACACTACCCTCGTGGCCGCAACCCTTGGAGTTGAAAAACTCCATCGCGCTGATGCCAACTTTGTGAAATCTGCTTCTGGTATCAGCATCGGAGGTGTCAGCCCATTTGGCTGGCAGCATGATGGAACGCTGGCCAATCCCGAACCGGTAGTACTCATAGATCTAGCCCTAGCTGCATTTGATGTGGTCTGGGCCGCCGCCGGACACCCACATGCTGTTTTCCCAACAAATTACGAAGAACTTATAAAATCCACAAGTGCACAACCCATAAAAGTTGGAGATTAATCGATGAAAAAGTTACTGGCATCTCTATTCATATCCGTCTTGGTGCTAACAGGATGTGGAAGCTCTGGCCACGGAAACTTTAAGTTGCCATTGTCCCCCGTGCCATTAGTTATGAACGTCGATACCTCGATCGTCAGTCACCTGTCTGTCTCTGTCGCCTCTGGTAGCTACGCGAAGCAAGCAACCAAAGATGGGGCTATCTCTCAGTCAATCATCTATTACATTCCAAGTACTGGGGCTAAAGTCATTTTCATGTCGGTCTACGAATTTTCTGCTACAACATTTGATCGACTTAAAAATCCTTCCCAGCCCCCCGCTTATGGGCAAGAGGTGCTCCGCAAGAACGGCTATGTCTTCAGCGTTGCTGGACCGCAAGACTCTATCTTCGATCCCAAGACTGCCGATGGCATCAATGTTTCAGCGCTCTACGCCACCATCTACAAGTCCGCTACATACTCTGCTCAATAATGATTCTCTCGCCCCGAACGGTTAAGTTAACCACTCGAACCGGAATCGATATTCATCGCACTCTGCCCCATCGCTCTATTCGCACAATTGGTGCCTGGTGTTTTATAGATCACTTTGGGCCAACGGTGCAAGATGATGCGATGAGTGTGGCGGCGCACCCACATGTGGGATTGCAAACGGTGAGTTGGTTATTCGATGGCAGGGTAGAGCATCGGGATTCATTGGGGAGTATTCAAATAATTCATCCTGGCGAACTCAACTTAATGACGGCAGGGCGAGGGATCGCTCACTCCGAATTATCAGGCACCGATACCGAAATAATGCATGGCGTTCAACTCTGGACGGTTCTTCCAGATTCAGTGCGAAATACAATACCGACCTTTGATCATTACTCGGACCTTCCAGTGATAAGGCAGAAGGAGATAGAAGTCCGATTATTCGTGGGTCAATATATGGGAGAAGAATCTCCCGCTCGAATTTTTTCAGAGTTAGTTGGAGCTGAGATCTCGCTTGCGGCCGGATCGATCCACCAGTTACCTCTTCGTGCAGACTTTGAATACGGAGCTCTGCTAGTAGCTGGAGATATCGTCATCAATAAAGATGAAGTGCCTTTAACTAACCTTTATTACAGCGCTCCAGGCAAAACCACCCTGCACGTGAGCACCGTTACAGGGGCCACCATTGTGCTGCTAGGCGGAACTCCGTTTTTAGAAGAGATCGTGATGTGGTGGAATTTTATTGGACGCAACCACGACGAAATAGTCAAAATGCGCGCTGACTGGAATGGTGAGAGTCAGGTTTTCCCATACTTTGAAGACCATATACATGGCCGGATTCCAGCGCCAGATCTTCCAAATATTCAACTACAACCGCGCGGAAATATCCGCCCAGTTATTAATTAACTTTAAAACTTACCGAAACAGTTACGGTGACAGTTTTAGGAATCGTCGTTGTGTCGTACATTCCTCCACCAGAGGTGTCTACTGAATCAGGTGAAGTAACTTGCACTGGGCCACTAGATACGGCAATTACACTTCCCAGACTTGAACCCACTGCCTTTGTCATGGATATACCGCGAGCTTTAGCATCGACCATTGCTTGTGCTAATAGCGCAGGACGTAGCGCAGCCAAGTTTGAAACATAGAACTGTGGGCCATAATTATTGATATTTACCCCAGTCTGCAGCAACGTGCCTATGCCGTTACTTAACGAATAGACGCGATTTACATCTTTAGAACGCACCGTGACACTCTGGCTGGCTTGATAAGAAAGGACTCGTCCGGTGGGATTCCCATTTATATATTCATTGACCGCATTGGTGTTTACTCCGCCTGTTTGAATACCAGAAGCAGGTATACCCCCTGCGACCAAATATTTCGTGAGCGCATCAACGCTCTTTCCAACTTTGGATACTGCTGATGCTGCATTTGCAGAACTCTCTTGTGCGTTAAGTGTCCATACCGAATTGTCAGCTGTTGCATTCGTGCGTGCTTGGCCAGTAACCGTGACTGAATTACCTGCACGTGCCGCGAGACCTTGCCCAACCAAGCTCAGCCCATATCCCGTACCGAAAGCCAGTATCAGGGCAGAGATGATCAAGCCGTAGACCTTGGCTGAAATGCGATTAGTCTTAACAGTTTCGTTCATAGATTAAGAATACGGCATACCCGTTAGGAAAAGTCTTCTACCGATAGTGCTGTCCCTAATTCGCCCAGTTTTCACGCTCTGTGCGAACCGTTTTACCTGTGAGTGAGGACACATCCATGGCAAGAGAGATCAAGTGATCTTGGCAGGCTTCGCGGAGCGGGTAAGGAGCGTGAGTCGCGCCTGAAACCCAATCTCTCATTGCCATCATCAATGTGGCAATAGCGATCTCTTCATCCATTAGGCGCAGGCCAACCAAAGGATTCTTGTATATGACTTTTCCGTTAAGTGAGATGTGTTCCAAATCAAAGCCATCCAAGTTTAAATCAATGCCTAGTTGGTAGCGGCGAAACTCTGATTCAACTATTGCAGTTCCGTTAGTCAACGCAATCAGGTGGTTATCAACGATCTCCCCCGCGCTACCGCGGATAACTATGCGCCTGTGACGCAATTGATTGTGCCATTGGTTTTCTACAAAATTGTAAATCCCAGATTTGCCATCGCCAAAATCAATGGTTGCGATCGTTGTAGTTCTGGGATTAGCCGATAGATCTTCATTCCAACCATCCCGAGAGAGCGGATCTATCAGAGGAGCTACAAATGTACGAGCAGCAATCTCTGCCGGCTCATATCTTGTCGTCAAGAAGCTTCGCATCAATGAAACTGCGTGATACCCATGTGTGGATGAGATCTCAACCGAAGTTGGAATTCCGATTGCTCCCTCTCTCACCGACGTTAATCGAGCCGCATGCCCAGGCAGATACAAATATTGCTCAGCAACTTGCACCAAGTCGCTACTGCCTACGGCTGACCAGAGTGCCCGAAGCGCCGGCGCATCAGGAGCTGGGGGAGTTTCGCAAAGCACCGGAATTCCTAAAGAGACAAATTCTTCAATGATTTCTGGATTAGAAGCCCATGAAACGGCAACAACGACAAAATCCGGTCGAGCAAATTGCAATAATGCTGTAACAGATTCGAAAATCGAGATTCCATAATCGGCCTGCAGATCTGCCGCTCGCTGCGAATTACGAACGACGGTACCGATGAGTTCAAACTTTTCAGGCATAAGTTGACCTAGCCGAATATAGAACTCGCTACGCCAGCCCGCGCCAATCACTGCAAAAGTAGTCACGCGCGCAACCTAGCGGATTACTTGAGTGTGGTGAAGAAGAAATCAAGGGTGCGCTCCCAAGCTAGCGCTGCCGCAAGGGGATCAAAGACTTCAGGACGATCATCATTGAAAAAGGCATGGTTGGTACCCGGATAATCAAAGGCGGTAATACTTCCGCCAGCTGCTTGAATTTCTGCGATCGCCTCTTGAATTCCTGGGGCACTGGAAGTTCCATCCCCTTGGGCACAATGAATCAGCGCTGATTTTCCAGCGTACTTTTCCCACTTGGGTGCATGGCGCTCCCAAGATGCCCCTGGATAAAACCCAACAGTTGCCGAAACTTGTGGTGAAAGAGTCCCGCTCCAAATTGCCAGACTTCCGCCCATGCAAAATCCAACAACTCCAACGTGCTGGGTAGATGTTTCGGGCAAAGAAAGCAGGTAGTTAGCAGCACTTATAATTTCTTTACCAGCTTGATCTAGTTGCAATTCCATCATTAATTTCTTGGCGGTATCTGGTTCGGCTGCGGCTTGGCCGTGATAGAGGTCCGGGGCAAAGGCAACGAATCCCGCAGCCGCAAAACGATCAACTACATCTGTAATGTGACCGACTAGCCCCCACCACTCTTGAATAATAATTACTGCGGGGCCACTCTCAGTCTCGGGAAGTGCGAGATAACCTTCGCCGGTTACTCCATTATGAGAGTAAGTCAGATGCATTCCCATTTTATTTACGTCGAGTACGTCGACCGACGGTTAGACCTACCCCAAAACCAATAAGTAAAAGGGTGGCAATCAGAACTAATGTCACGCCAGGGCTGCGATCATCTCCGCCAATATTTGAAATGCTGGGGCGACTATCGTGAGCTTCATCGGCCCAAGCCGTAGAGCTGCGCAGAGTGAGTTGGGCAAGAACGATCGCTGTTAGTACTTTGGCTTTCACAAAACCCTCCTCAATAATGATCTCCTTAGTCTAACTATTGCCGCAAGGTGATGGGTAAGTACTGAAGGATATCTGGGGAGGTGACTGGCCTCAGTTCGGTAGCAGCGGCCCGCGCGGCTAGCGAATGAGCACTAATTGCCTTAAATACGACTACGACCACATCCTTAAAATTATCGGGCTTCCAACTGGCGAGCATAGAACCGATTAACCCAGCCAAAATATCCCCAGTTCCAGCGGTTGCCAGTTCTGACCCACCCAATTCATCTTGAACAATTAGT
>CAIUIT010000048.1 GCA_903899375.1 uncultured Actinomycetes bacterium | reverse complement strand
GATCGGCGGCGCGAATTGGATCCATCCCTGGATGTAGGAGCCCCGCGACCGCTAGGTCCTCTAGTTCGGCCGCCACGTTGAACTGGGCGATTTCCAAGTCGTGCTCGCGCTGGCCGTTGCTCAGACCCGGCTGGAACTCCCCAGTTTCGGCATCGACGAGGTACGCGGCATATTCATTCGCATCCTGGCGGAAGAGAGTGTTGGAAAGTGAGCAGTCGCCCCACCAAAAGCCGAGGAGGTGAAGTCGTACGAGCAAAAGCGCGAGCGCATTGGCCATATTGTTAATCTCATGCGGGGTGACCTTGCTGCTCATGATGACGCGGTAGGGCAGCGAGAACGGCAGGTAGCGGGTCACAAGTGCCACCGGGAGCGGATTCGCCTGATTATCCATACGGTTCTCCACGATGGCCACCGGCTCGACACAAGGAGCGTTTCGGTTATTTAGCTCTCGCAGGATTTTGTACTCGCGGGTGGCGAACTCTTCCACGGTCTCTTTAACGGCAAAGACATCGCGATCCTCTGGGCCAGTCCGGATTAAACGGACTATATGGCGCGAGATACCGCGCATGCTGGTCAGGCCAGGGTCTTCTGGCCAATCTTCCAGGTGCTTGCGCCAGGGCAGATTGGCGAGGGCGAGCATGTCGTCACTCAGACCCGTAATTCGCAGCTCGCTCACTGCCCTATCTTCTCGTATTATCAAACTATGGCGCTCAAGAAACCCTGGCTCTACTTTGGCAATAAGGCGAGCGATGCATCACAGCCCGAGCCAACCGCATCTATGGGGACCCCCGGCGTTCCCGTCGATAGGGGTCATCCCTTCTATTTCGGCTTTTTAGCGGCCACTGGGGCGGTCATCGCAATCACCATGCTCAAAGCCTTTGCCAGTGCTGGGCAGGTCTTTGTACTCATCATTATTTCCCTCTTTCTCGCGGCTGGCTTAAACCCCTCGGTTGAATTCTTCCGTCGCCGCGGATTGAAGCGATCTCACGCGGTAATGGCCGTAGTCTTTTTCGTACTGGTCTTTGTTGGGATTTTTTCTGCCGTTGTAATTCCCCCCGCGATTACTCAAGTGGGAAATCTCTTTAAGAATGCCCCAAAGATTCTGGAAGATCTCAAATCAAATCGCATCCTGGGAGATCTCAACAAGCATTACGGAATCATCGACTCGTTACAGGCAAAGTTCAACGCTTCGATTCACGATGGCCAATATGTAATTTCTGCATTTGGTGGAGTAATTGGAGTCGGCAAGGCAGTTATCTCAGGCGCAGTTGCCGCCCTTACCGTATTAGTTTTGACACTCTATTTCTTGGCATCTCTGCCTAGCGTTACCGGCGCTGCTTACCGCTTCGTCCCAGCATCGCGCCGCGACAGAGTCTCAAGAATCACCGATGCGATCATCCTGCGAATCGGCGGATTCGTCAGTGGTCAAGTAACCGTTGCATTTATTGCGTCCATCTTTGGACTAATACTCGCGCTCGCCCTTGGTCTGCCATATCCATCAGCTATCGCAGTATTGGTATTTGTCTGCGGTGCGATCCCTCTTATCGGACATCTTCTCGGCGTAACCGTTGTAACTTTGATCGCGCTTAGCAAATCACCCACCGCAGCAGTTATTACGTTTATTTTATATGTCGCCTACATCCAAATCGAAAACTACTTGG
>CAIUIT010000047.1 GCA_903899375.1 uncultured Actinomycetes bacterium | reverse complement strand
GACAAAGTCATCTTCTACGGCGACCCAACGCATTCCGCCATTAATAAGTGCACTGTGAGATCTACGCAATTCGACGAGCTTCTTAACTTCCGCTAGAAAACCCTCATCCCAATGCGATCGATCTTCCCAGTTGATCGTTCGCCGGGCATCCTCGCCCCAAGAACCCTCTAGGCCGATTTCATCGCCAGCAAAAATCGATGGAACCCCAGGGTATGTCAGCATCATTGTCATGGCGGCGATATGGGCTTTCTTATCTCCGAGCACAACGGTTCTGAAACGAGCTGTGTCATGTGAGTCTAAAAGCAGCATGCTGGCCGTCAATGAGCGCCAGGGAATAGATGCGTTGAATTCCTGCATCGATTCAACTAACTGCCGACCATTGATCTTTGGCATTGCAAAGGGAAGTCCTTGAAACCCACCAGTGATTTCGGGGTTCTTGTTGATCCAATTCCAGAAGGGACGCATAAAGCCCTGATAATTCATGGCACCTTGCCACCCAAGACCATTGAGATCACTCGCTTTAAAGTCACCGTTTTCAGCCACTAACCAGGTATCAGGATTTACTTCTTGCATTGCGTGGCGGATTCCTTGCATGACCTCATCGTGAAAATCGTCGGCGCCTTGGACCCCCGTCATATTTCCTACGTCGATTCGCCAGCCCGCCATTCCATAATTAGGCGAGATCCACTTTTTAACGATGGAATTCTTTGCTCCATATACAGCTTGGCGTAAATCTGCAGAGGAGAAATTAAATTTTGGCAAGGACTCTAAACCGAACCATCCGACGTAGCCCCACTTGATCTTCTTATCCCAATAAAAGAATGATCTCTCTTTCGACTTGGGATTTGCTTTGGCCTTAATTATCCATTCGTGCCCAACACCACAATGGTTGGAAGTCAGATCTCCCAGAATTCTTATTCCCTTTGTCTTCGCAACTTTAATCAAGGATTGAAAGGCTTTATCGCCACCCAAGATTGGATCCACGTGATCAAAGCTTGTGGCGTCATAGCGGTGATTCGACCGGGATGGAAAGAGGGGAGTGAAGTAAATGCCATTGACCCCAAGATCAACAATATGATCGAGATGCTCTTGTACACCTGCTAGATCGCCGCCAAATAGTTCCTTACCCGTGTATTTGCTTCTCCCGCGTGGCAAGTCGTTCCATTCAACTGGATAAGCCCAATCAGGAGTGATCCGAACTTTGCCGGAGCGAGCGAAGCGATCGGGGAATATTTGATAAAAAACCGAGGAGTGAATCCACTTTGGATTGGCTGGTATCGCGACTATTCGAAAATCATTGTTGCTATGGACATCATGATCGGTTAAGCCGTAAGCATTAAGCCATTCATACTTTCCTTCGCCTACAAAGACAAATCTATAAATAGTGTGAATATTGTGTATTTTGATAGAGACCCGATACCAGCGTTCCTGACCACGTACTTCGACCAACTTGAGAGGGTAAGTGCGAGGCTCGGCATCTTCGTACACCCGAACGTAAGCTTCCTGAAATATATAGTTGAGGGGAACGCGTACTTTCAATGTGACCGAGTCGCCAATTTTTGGGGCGGCATTGCTTACGTAGAGTTCACTTCCATCATGATGAGGAACACTCTGGACGCCAATCTTCTTGCTCATTTTGTAGCATCCTCACTTATTAACCAATTCACAGCCGTAAATTTAACAGTTGATGCTGATGGTTTGGTTGATTCTCAGTGACATCTCTGAATGGGTTTTACACTGAAATATTGATCGAGTGCCAACCGGAAGCGCCATTGGGAGCAGTATCCGCGATTGTTTGAGTCTGAACCTGACCGCTAACGCTGACGGCTCGCACTTGTACCAAATGGCTACCAACCGTTGTATCCCAATCGAACCACCACTGG
>CAIUIT010000046.1 GCA_903899375.1 uncultured Actinomycetes bacterium | reverse complement strand
TAATCTTGCTCTTATTATCAACTGCTATATTGGGAATATTCAGTGCACTACTAAAAGCACCTGCTCATCTTCAAGATTTACATTTAGCCGGTGCGGCAGCGGTTCTTTCGGTAACAGTGGCACTGGCATCGGTTGGTTGGTATGTAGCAGCCGACGCCGAAAAGGTTAGGACTGTTGGTTAATCGACCACAAAGTCCAAATATGAGTTCGTACCGAACGAGGTTGCTTCAAGATCGTTGTAATCTGAAAAGCAATATCTTCGGATCGTAAGAAGCTTGCTAGAACTGGTGTTCCGGCGGTCCTGCCTGCCCCAATTGCGAATTCAGTCTCGGTTCCTGCGGGACAAACGAGAGCTACCCGAACTCCCTTTTCGCGAAGTTCACGGTCGAGTCCTCCTGCTAAACCAACTTGAGCATGCTTGGTTCCCGCGTAAATTGATTCATCTCCACCTCCACGGAATCCGGCAACAGAGGAGACGATAACGATATCTCCGACTTTCTTTGCAATCATGGTTGGTAAGCAGGCACGAATAATGTGCACGGTTCCTTCATAATTTGTGCGCATCATTCGGTTTACTTCATCATCGCTGTAATCCAAGATTGATCCATACATGCCAATTCCAGCATTGGGTATGACGGCATCGATCGTCCCAAATTTATCGAGCGCTGCTTGTGCAACGGCACGGCTCACACTGGGTTCGGAGCAATCACCTGCGATGTAGGTTGCATTGGCCTCACCGAGGGAAGTGACCATCTCTTTGAGCCGAGTTTCGTTGCGCGCATTAAGAACAACTTTTGCGCCCTGCTCGACCAATTCTTTAGCTGTGGCGGCGCCCATTCCGGCGGTGGCTCCAGTGATAACGATTACTTGGTCTTTAAGATCTCGAAGTTCATAAGTCATAATCGAAGTATCTATGCATCTTTACGCTCTCGCAATGCGAAAAAAAGTAGCGAACTTTACCCCGAGACAATATTCAATTAATCGTCTTCTGAGCCACCCTTAACCGAAGGACGCAGACTAGTTAATGTCACTTTAGAAGTGCTAGTGATCGGTTGTTGCAATGAAGCATGCGAGGCAACAACGCTCGTGCTCGATGAAGGCATTGGCGAAGCTACATTGGCAGCGCGGTTGAGTTCAGCGCCCACTGCTCCAGCACTCACTGCTACTCCAACGGCTAGAAGTGCTATTTGTAGTTTCATAAGGGGAGTGTGCTACCCCAGAGTGGGAGATTCCTGAGTGCCTTCCGAGTGCCTGCTTAGAGTTAATCCCAAATGTTATCCCCGCGCAGCGCCGCATCTGAGCCACCATCTATGTAGATCGTCTGGCCGGTCGTATGGGTATTTTCTTTGCTGGTGAGCCAAGCCAGTAGATATGCCACTTGGACAGCCTTTAAATAGTGATTGAGTGGCATCGGAACCATGGCATCTATCGCCGATCTAGCTTCCTCTGTTGCGATCATGTCCGCCACCATTGGGGTTTCAACGATTCCTGGACCAACTGCATTTAGTGGAATTCCAGCACCCGCCCATTTTGGCTTAATGCATTCGCGACGAATCCACCGACCGAGTGCTCGCTTTGTGGAGCCATAGATCAAGGCAGCTTTCTCGTCACCTTCAGCGCACAATCCCTGGGCAATTGTCAGAGCAGAAGCTTCATCGTCTGCCAACATCGCATTAACGAGCTCTGGAGAATTAGGCATCAGAGATGCCATCGAACTTGTAATGGCGACGCGAGGATTCTTACTGCCGGAAAGCGTGGGAAGTAACCCCTCCACGAACTCTTTTACACCGAAGTAATTCACTGACACTGTTTTAGGGCTGGGTGTTGCCAGACCAGCGCAAGCAATAATCGCATCAATCTTTCCCTTACTCTTCTTGATGACTGCCTCAACCCCCTCCTTTCTCCCTTGCACGGTGCTTAAATCAACATTGATATCCGTATTATGGATATCGACACCGATAACTTTCTCCCCACGCTCCCGGAGCAATACGCACGTGGCTGCGCCAATTCCGGAAGCGGCTCCAGTTACTACATATAGACGGCTCATTGCATACTTCTTTCTATTAGATTTTAGAGATCATGAATGATCATTTTTCTGGCAACTGCCAACAATTCTCCATCAGACATATTTTCTGCATCGATATCTTGGATCGCGCGAATTTTCTTTGCCATTTCGTGATGATGTTCGCGCAGGTATGTGGCTAGGTTCTGCACTGCGCTCGCTTTACCCTTCCCGCCCCCAGCAAGATAGATATAGTCGAAACCTTTAAGTTCAAGGGCGACCTTCTCTGCAAAATGCGGATCCAACTTAGAGCGATTGCGACCGCTCAAAAACTGGTTGAGAACCTTCCGATAATCCTTATCTTTATGTGACTCGGCCAAAGAGGTAGGCACAGATCCTGGTTCAAAGTTTCCCTTCCAAATCTTTGTATGCGTTCTAGATAAAACTACAAAAACTTTATTGGTGGGTGTGTGAATGATGTCCACTTGATGCTTCTCTCATAAAACTGTGACTAACCGTTTAATACATTCTGCCCCTGTTGTCGCAAATTCAAAAACAAATCTGCGTTATTGGTGAAGAGTTAGCACTCAATTGACAGCGATGGAAAAGAGTATGCGCAGAATTCCTACAAGTGGTGGAAAGGGTTGAATCCAAAATCTAATATTAGAAAGAGAGAAAAACCCCAAGAAGGGGCTATTTTTTACTCGTTTTGAGTCTGCCGTGTCTACTGGGTCACACCGTTAAAAACAGTATGTGATCCATTAGATACCGGTGCAAGTGGTAGCCCCTTCAATTTTCAATGACGCAGCGCTGCCGTAGGTCAACAATTCATCTGTTGGGAAAAACCTATATATGAGATGGCGGAAATAGAAATGACGCGGATTACAAGCATGAGAAGGTTATATTCTCTAATCGCAGTAACAGTAGTTTGTGGAGCACTCCTGGGTGTAAATCCTGCAAACGCTGCCACTAAGTCAATCACTTGCTACAAAGGAACTGCCTCAAAGATCGTCAAGGCAGCGACACCTAAGTGTCCAACTGGCTGGACCACAACAAAGCCAGTGGTTAAAAAGACAACGTCGCCTGCTTCCAGCTCTTCTAAGTCGCTCACAATCAATGCCACATATTCTGGAAAAATTGCAATGCTCTGGACCGACTCGAGCGTAAGTACGACATCGGTTACAGCAACTGGCACAGGAACGACACTGGGTCTTACTCAACTGACTGGTAGTGGTTCTTCATCACCATCCAGCCAATGCGATTCCATTAATGGCACCGGAACAATCTCTGATGGAACCAACACTCTTAAGGCAACGTTCGATCCTGCGGCGCAAGGTTGCGCCAAGGAATCTGCAGCTCCCACCACAGTGGCAATCTCAGGAAATGTGATCATCACTGGCGGAACCGGAAAGTATGCCGGAGCTACAGGGACTTTGAAATTCACGGGTAGTTTCCCAGTTGCCTCAACAGCTGCTGGTGCTAACGAAACCGGCGCACTCACCTTCACAGTTTCAGGCACCTTCAACACCAAATAGTTTTTCCACAACGAAGTTCTCAACTAATAAGGAGCAAAAGAAATGAGAAGTAATAAATCAAAGGCTCTAATAGTGGCCCTCGCCCTAGCAGGAGCATCACTAGTAGGAAGTTCTTCAGCTATGGCTGCGGGAACCGCCCCAACGCTTGTTCTATCTGGCGGAAGCACCGTCTTCGGTCTAAGTCCAGCAATAATTGTCGCAACGGCTGGAGCACCAGGAAATGTGGCTTTCTCAGTAGGTACCACCGTCATTATCGGATGCGAAGCTGTTGCAACCACAACTGTTGCTCCATTTGTTGCTAAGTGTTCTTGGGTACCAGCAGCTTCAGGTCCAGCAACACTAAACGCAGTTCTTACGCCAACTGATGCTGTTACTTATACAGTTGTAAATGCTGCTCCGCTAACAGTTAAGACTGGCACACCAGTGCAGGGAGTAGTTCCCAACCCAATCAGCCTTTACGTTGACACCGTTTTAGCTAGTGGCACATCGGGTGTGCTTGCACCCCGCTTTGGGGTTAGTTGCGCCGTAACAAGCCAATTCATAACTGGCCAAACGATCGTCTTTCGTGTTTATGGGAATGATGCAGATCTAGGTGGTGCTGTACTAGATAGCAGTAACGTCGCGAACGCTTTTGTGACAGTAGCTGGGGTTGCAACCCCAATACCTCTCGCATATGGCAATCACAGTGGAGTTGCTTTCTGGACTGCTGTATTGAAGACGGGCACCACTGCTGGTCTTTATAACACTCTTGGAGTAATCAACTTCAAAGTGACAGTTACAACTAAAGATCAGAGCTCAGTCCAGACGTTGGCTACCAAACTCGTTCCTCGCATGATCAATGGAGTGCGTGTAAGAGTTAATGGTGTCCAGGTCTATGACCGTGTCAGTTACTACAAGACTGTTGCAGTGACACCAGCACTAAAGGGCTCTACCGCTGTCTGGCAGTCTAACTTCACTCCTACTTCACAACTCACTCTGTTCGCGGTTCCAACGAACTAAGAACTGAAATAACCGTTGACGCGGTTCCTAAAAAGTAAATTTATTAAACTCTAGGAAGGGTCCATCATGAAAATGGAAAAGGCTTCACGTAGAAGTTCACTTATAGCCAAAGGCGCCATCGTGTCACTATTATCCGTGTTCCTGGTGGCTCCGGCTTTAGGAGCAGATACAACCTACACGCCAATCAATCTGGTGCAACCAAGTGGAATCCCAAATGTTGCTCCGCTGCCCTTCACCGGGGTAACGGCAGCAACATTTACAGTACCCACGACAATGGTTAATCTCACCGTCACTCCGAACCAAGGTGTAGTGGGTTCACCAATGGTGGTTTCAGGTGCAGGACTTCCTGCAAATACTTCATTGCAAATGACTTGGGGAACTGCATCAGGGACATGGGTCGCAGATGTACAACCAAGTTCTGTTAATTACCTAGGCGATAGCATTACAAAATTCAATGTAAACATGACAACGGTAACCACCGATACCAATGGTGCATTCTCATTTCCTACGGTTGTGCCTTCCGATTTCGGTGGGGTACATGATATTTATGTAGTTCAAAATGGAACCGCATTGGGTCACGGTGGCTACCAAACCACCCGTGCACTTTCGATTTCACCCTCAAGCGGTCCAATCGGGACACCGATTACCATTACATATACTGGAATGGGTGCGACACTCTATACAGCAGGCGCTGCAGTGCATTGGGATAACAGCATGGCCGGTGAAATGCAAGCCCTTTGGACACGTGGTACTGGGATAGTAACCATCCGTGCAGCTGGTCCCCGAGGAACACACTATGTGAATGTTGGTGATGCAATCGGCGTAACTTATATGAACATCATTCAATCACCGGTGCCTTATGCAAATGGCGGTTCTTTACCATTTGAAGTAACCAGTGATCCAGGTGTCGGAGTTCCATCAGCAACTTTCCCTGCTGTTGTTCAACCAACCACCACCTTGCGTACAACGTTGTCCACAGTGGGTCTCGATCCAAATACTCAAGCAACCATGGCTCTTTCACAACCTAGTGGCAACATTCTTACTAAGGTTAATGTCAAGACTGCAAAAGTAGCCACTGATGGTACCTATCAAATTGTCTGGTCAACCGTTGTAGGAAATCGCGTTAACTGCACCGGAACATGCTGGGCCTTCAATTCGATTCCTCTCGGAACAGCGACAGTGCTCAATGGAACCTCATCAACAGATGTGACAATTCCGGATAATTTGGGTGGATGGCATGTAATTCAAATGGTTAAGGGATCAACCATCGAGGCGCAATCCCCATTCTACGTAAAAGAGAGCATCATGCCTTTCTATGACAGCAAGGGCAAAGTTATTGGAATGGGAGTGGCAAAGTTTGACCCTTCCACTTCACCTGACTCGGTAGCACGTGGACAAGCAGGCGATCCAACAACCACTTTTAAGAATGGTGAAGCATTTACCATAAGTATTAAAGGCGTCGGTTGGACCCAGTTGGATAACACACTCGCTGTAACTTATGACAACAATTACATTGGTTATGGGTGCGGCTTCAACTCCAATGGATATATGGTGGTAAAAATGATTGCTACCGGTGCTCCTGGTACGCACATCATCGACTTGCATCCATTGCTATACACAAACCAACCATCATTTGCTAACACACCTTATGGAATGCTCCCAGTTCTCTCATCAGATCGGGATTTTCCAGGGTTAGCACTTGGTTACCAAGTTCCTTCTTTCCACTTTGCTATCAAGATTGTGCGATAAGAAGTTAATACCCCGAACTAGCCCCGGACTTCATTGAGAGGTTTGGGGCTAGTTTTTATTAGTCGGGCAAAAGGCGTGGGTAACCACCAGTTCCAGCGTCCAAGCAAGACCATCGCGCTAGGAAGCAAAAGGCCGCGAACAATCGTTGCATCAATCAAGACCCCAAAACCCAGACCGATTCCGATCTCTTGCAAACCTGCAAAGTGGCCTAGGGCCAATCCAGAGACAGCGCCGACAAAGATAAGTGCTGCGGTTGTTACAACGATTCCGGTCTGAGTGACACCTTCGATTATTGCATCGGTATTGCTCAACCCTCGATCCTTCGCCTCCTTTATCCTGGAGATAATGAAGATTTCATAATCCATTGAGACGCCAAAGAGCATGACAAATAAGAAGAGCGCTGCCCATGCTTCTACCTGATTCAGGCGGTAAATACCAAGGAAACTGGAGAAAGATTGATGACCGAACGCAAGAACGACCACTCCAAAGGAAACTGCGAGAGAAATTAAGTCGAGCGCGATTGCCTTAATTGGAAGAACGAGAGATTTGAAGGCGCGCAGAAGCAGCAAGAAGGTAAGCAGTAGCGCCAAGAGAACGATCCATGGAAGCGTCCGTGCGAGAACGTGAATTAAGTCTGCTCCTTGGGCAGCAGCCCCGCCGATGTAGAGCACCGAAGGGCTAGGGAAGCCATAGCGTGCGAGGTCGATTGCTCGTAGCTTTTTCACCAGCGCCTGGGACTGCGGTGCACCAAAACTATGGCGACCGATGACAAAAATACGTAGGTATCGGCCACTGGAATCAGCGTAAGGAGGCTTGCTTCCATTTGCCACAACAACCACTTCTGGGTCTTTAAGGAGCTGGGCCGATAGCGCGGTTCTAGCCTGAACGAGCGTGCTGTTGAAAGCTTGAGATGGAGCTCCTAAATCGATAAGAATTTGATTTGGAGTAATTAGTCCTGAACCGACCGTTGAGGTAGCAAGTGAAAGCGCACGTTGTGATTCAAGTTGCGCGGGTACGGCGGTTAATGAACTAGGGGTGATATGTAATGAGAGGACAGATGCGCCTAACCCTAGAAGGAGAGCCAGGGCGGAGATAGTCACAACTAAAGGTTTGCGCACGATGAGCTGAAGGAGCCAGGCAAAGGCGCCGATGTGCAATCGCGATTCTGACCCATGAGGGGCAAAGAGTGAGAGTAGAGCTGGCTGCAGGGTAAATGCGGCGAGGAGCGAAATAAGAGGGACTAGAGATGAAGCGACCCCGAGAGAACGAACGAATGGAATTGGCACGAATGTCAAAGTCGCAAGCGCTATAGCAACGGTCAGCCCCGAGAGGGCAACGGTCCTTCCGGCGCTCGCCATCGTTCTAACAATTGATTCATTTAAATCATCAGGGGATTGTTCCAACTCTCTCCGAAATCGAAAAAGGATCAGGAGCGAGTAATCTATTGCGAGCCCCAAGCCAATTAGTTCGACAATATTCGGGATGTAAAGAACCACCAAAAACTTCTGCGAGATCAGAAAAATCAATCCGAGAGTGGCCGAAATAGATCCAGCCGCAACTAGAAATGGAATAAGTATCTGCGTCGAAAATCCCAATGCCAGGATGAGCAGTAGCAGGGCAATTGTGGCTCCAAGCAATTCACCACGATGTAAATCAGAGGTCAGAATCGGAGTAACATCACTCTCTATGGCGGGGGGGCCAGTGACTAAAGCCTCTTTAAGCCCAGCACTCTGGAGCGCTTTTCGCAAAATATCGGTATATCGAGCAGCGTTGGATAAAGAGAGTGAGGTATTGATATTTGCAAAGAGTGTGCCACCTATAGCCTTCTCTTCAGATGCGCTCGCCGTCGGAATAGAAGTGAGAGCTTTCGCAATCTGATCCTCGTACTGCTTGATCTGTGAAGAGTTAGCATTCCTAAATGGATAGACGATAGTAAAAGTGCCTTCAATATTTTCGTTGAAGTGCTGCGATAGCAGAGAGTCTGTTTGTGCGGAAGATGTACCCGGAATTGTCAGTGCTGTAGTGAGATGTGAATTTAAATAAGCGCTACTGAATAAACCTAACGCCAGTGCAATTACCCAGAGTGCCAGCACTGACTTGCGGTGTTTGATCATCAACCGCGTCCAGTTACTTAGCACGCTCAGATTCTAGGGGGAAAACCCCACTATATAATTTACATAGGGGAAAACCCTTCTCTGATTATGTTTTTAGAAACTCCAGAGTGCGCCCTAGGTGATAACCGTGCAAGAATGCATTGTGAACGAGATGAAGACTAATAATGTAGTGAAGATACCCCTACCAAAATTGTCTTTAGTCGAGTTAGAACTACTCAAGTTCATCTCTCAAGGCCTATCAAATCGAGAGATCGCTCGCCTAAAAAATGTAAAGATTAAATCGTGTGAGAATGCAATTTCGCGTGTTGCTAAAAAATTGAATGTTCGGCAGTCGCCAACGACCAACCAGCGAGTGCTGTTAGTAAATCTATTCGCCAAGCTAGAGATTGAAACTAACTCCCCGAGATAAATTAGCTTCTTTCTACGAAAATATTTTCTCGCATCATTCTCCCCACTTACTTAGGCGTGATCTGTATTTAGATTATTTGACTAAATCTCGATCTTGTTGATCGACAGCCTTGAGTGGTGGTAGCACTAGTTGCTCTCTAATCTTGCGTATTTTCCTATTAGCCGCCTCTAAAAAAGAGGATACTAGAAACGTAAGCAAGAATAATCAATGGAGATGAGTTATGAGCAGATCTAGTGAAAGAGGAGTCGCGCTAGTTGCATTCGATGGGTCGCCATCTTCGATGGCCGCTCTCGCTTGGGGTGCAGAGAATGCTCCCTTACTTAATTTGGTGATTGAAGTTATCAATGTTTGGGAATATGCCGAATCCCCACTCGATGTAGCCGGAGTTGGATTGGGCTCTGCGGGTTATGTGGGAGAGAGCGATCCTCAAATCTGGTCTGCAGAGATTCTAAGAGATGGTGTCGCGAGCGTTTTTGGGGCAGATGCTGGGGCGATAAAAACCACTTCGGTAGAAGGTGGAACGGTCCGCACCCTCGTTGAACTATCTAAGGGGGCCGACCTATTAATCATGGGCTCTAGAGGTCAGGGGAAGTTTGCCGATCTCCTTTTAGGCTCAATTTCTGCCAGCTGTTCCGCTAAATCTAAATGTCCAGTGGTGATAGTTCACGCCTCTACGTAATCTCTTTAAGATTAAGGCATGACAACCCGAATCTCACACTTTATCGATGGCCACATTTGGAACGGAACGAGCGAAAGAACCGCTCCGGTTTACGACCCTGCAACTGGGGTCGCTGGCAAGGCGGTCGATCTCGCTTCGCGAGCTGTTGTGGATCAGGCAGTAGCGGTTGCAGCGGGTGCATTTAAGGAGTGGCGAGAGGTTTCGTTAACTAAGCGGATCCAGATTCTCTTCTCCTTTCGTGAGTTGCTTAACGCGCGCAAAGGAGAGCTGGCCGAAATCATCACTGCAGAACACGGCAAGGTTCTGAGCGATGCCCTGGGTGAGATTACTCGTGGTCAAGAAGTTGTTGAGTTTGCATGTGGACTTGGGCACTTACTTAAAGGCGGTTTCTCCGAGCAGGTTTCAGGAGGAGTAGATGTGCATTCCGTACGTCAGCCACTCGGAGCTGTAGCAATCATCTCTCCATTTAATTTCCCTGCGATGGTTCCTATGTGGTTCTTCCCCATCGCGCTTGCTGCTGGCAATACTGTAATTTTAAAGCCAAGCGAGAAAGATCCTTCAACTGCAAACTTCATTGCGCAGTTATTGAAAGAAGCCGGTCTTCCAGATGGCGTCTTCAACGTAGTTCATGGAGATAAAGAAGCTGTGGATGCTTTATTAGAGCATCCGGACATCAAGAGCATCTCCTTTGTTGGCTCAACTCCTATTGCACAATATATATATGAAACTGGCACCAAGAATAAAAAACGAGTTCAAGCCCTTGGCGGAGCTAAGAATCATATGTTGGTTTTGCCAGATGCCGATCTAGATTTAGCGGCCGATCAAGCGATAAATGCTGGCTTTGGTTCTGCTGGTGAACGTTGCATGGCAATTTCAGTTGTTCTAGCTGTTGAACCCATTGGCGATGAACTCGTTAAGAGGATTGCAGACAAAATGCCGCAACTGCGCACTGGCGATGGCCGTCGTGGTTGCGATATGGGGCCACTCGTAACTGGCGCGCATCGCGATAAGGTTAAAGGCTATGTTGATGCTGGGGTTGCAGATGGTGCAACTTTAATTGTCGATGGCCGCAACCCAGTCGTAGATGGAGAGCCTGGCGGTTTCTGGCTTGGACCAACGCTCTTTGATCACGTGAAGACCGACATGAGTATTTACACCGATGAGATTTTCGGGCCAGTTCTCTCCGTAGTTCGTGTTAAATCCTATGAAGAGGGTGTCGCTCTCATTAATGCCCACGAGTTCGGAAATGGAACGGCGATCTTCACTAATGATGGTGGTGCCGCTCGACGTTTCCAGAATGAGATTGAAGTTGGAATGATTGGAATTAACGTCCCTATTCCAGTTCCGGTGGCTTACTACTCGTTTGGCGGCTGGAAGTCATCGCTCTTTGGAGACTCTCACGCGCACGGAACTGAAGGGGTGCACTTCTTTACCCGAGGCAAGGTAATCACCAGCCGCTGGCTCGATCCAAGCCATGGTGGAATCAACCTAGGCTTTCCGACGCAGAGCTAGCCTAGATACATAGCCTAATTACAGAGGACTCTCAGGGCTCTCACAGTTCCAAAGCCTTTAATTCAACCATTGCACGATGAGTTGAGGGAGTTTGGAAGTGGCCGTAGAAAAGTTGGTTAAGACCGCAGCAGTCATTGGCGCGCTCGCCGTGGCCGCATTTATTCCAGCAGGAATTTCTGCCGCAGATGCCGCAACCCCAAAAACTCCTAAAGCACCTGCAAAGAAATCAGGAACTTTTCTGGGCTCTGCCTACATGACGCACTACGGCGCAGTTCAAGTTTCGGTCACTGTGAAAAATGGCAAGATCACGAAAGTCACTGCTCCGGTCTATCCAGTTGGAACTTTTAGGGATCAACAGATCAACGCGATAGCAATTCCAATGCTCGAGCAAGAAGTCTTGCAAGCGCAATCTTCGCAGATTAATAATATTAGCGGCGCCTCATTTACTGCCCAAGGTTTTTATATGTCTTTGGTTTCAGCTCTCGGTAAAGCTGGACTCAAGTAAGAAAACTATCTCAGTTTGAGCGATGTGAGGGCATCGCTCGCTGAGATCAATTTAATGGACTCAGTCGATATCACGCCGTAGCGAAACCCAAGAGCCGACCCCTGCAAAAATAGCTGCATAGAGTAAGAGTAGGGCTATAGAGATTCCGGGACCAAAAAAACTGCCAGTAGATAAGTTTAGATATCTTTGCTGTGACCTCAGGGTTATTCTTACATTCATCATTCCAACGATCAATCCCGAAGGTAGAAACTTCCCGCCAGTTATCCAGAAGAGCACAATAAGTTTTTCAACAACTTGCAACCAGATTACCGCTCCACCCATCGCTATTTTTACATTGCGCACCAGCGCGCCAATAGCAACTCCCATGACGGCTAGGACGGCACCGGATACAACTGCAGTGATTATTAGATCCAAGAAAGTTGAACTTTCTACCTTGGCATGTGGGTAAAAACTCAATCCGAAGTACGCTCCGACAAATCCTAGAAGCGTTGAAATCAGCATCATGATTATTCCGGCGCCAGCAGCAACAATTAACTTTGAATAGAGGACTTTTATGCGCTTTGGCGTTGCCAGGAAGGTGGAAATAGCCTGTCCATTTTGGAATTCATTACCCATGATCGCAATTCCCATGATTAGGGCAAATAGGTAGCCTCCAGTTGCTTTGGCGTAAACACCATCAACCATCTGGGGATCCATTAATGAAGATCCAGAAAGCTCTGCTTTTAAGGCATTAACCGAGAAGGCAGCTGGGATTGAAGAGAGCAAGGCTAAAAAGAGTGCACCTGCAATGTATCCATAAAAAGATCGGGTATAAATCAACTTACGAAATTCTGACTTTAGAAGATTCATGCCGATGCCTCGACTGATCGAATGAAGGCCTCTTCGAGTGTGCCGCTGCCGACCACATTAGCCATCGTTCCTTCTGTGACGAGACGACCCTTATGAATAATCAGAACATCATCGACGGTATTTTGCATCTCTGCTAGCTGGTGGGAAGAGATCAGGATGCTGTGGCCGTTTGCCGTTAACTTCTTCAAGAAATCTCGGAGCCAAGCGATCCCAATGGGATCAAGACCATTTGCTGGTTCATCCAAGACAAGGATCTCGGGTTCACCCAAGATTGCGGTTGCCAAAGAGAGGCGTTGTTTCATGCCCAAGGAATACTGCTTCACTTTCTTATTTCGGGCATCGGTGAGATCCACCAACTCCAGAACTTCCAGGGCGCGCCCATCGCCTATCCCAGCTGAGGCTGCAATTATGCGTAAGTTTTTGAGGCCGCTGAGTGAAGGATTGAATCCACCGGTTTCAATGACCGCGCCGACCTCTTTCATTGGATTTACTAAATCTTGGTACTTTGCCCCGCGAATTAACGCCGTGCCTGAGGTGGGGGTTGCAAGGGAGAGAAGACATTTAAGTGCAGTGCTTTTACCAGCACCATTAGGTCCTAAGAAACCAGTAATTCTCCCGGCTTCAACGTTGGCCGTGAGATCTTTGACTGCGACAACATCTTTGTAAGCTTTAGTGAGACCTTGAAACGCAATGATCGACATTTAGCCTCCGATTTGGTACTGAGAGTTTAGCGAATTTTGTGTGACGGGAAGCCTAGAAAATGTGCTTCCAATTAGGTACCACTTTGTGGATAATTGGTAGCGTGGAGAAGAATTTTTTAAAGAAATTATCAAAGAGTTCGCACAAGTATTCTCACGGCACGGTGGCGGTTATCGCTGGCAGCCCTGAATTCTCTGGAGCAGCGCTACTTTGTGTTGGCGGTGCTCGTCGCGGTGGCTCGGGATACATCAACTTTATCTCCCCTGACCAATGCACTCGCACTCTAGTAGTAGGCGCCTACCCCGATGTCGTTGTTCGCGAGTCGATTAAAGGCATAGGTGTCGATGCTTGGGTAATAGGACCGGGTTCGCCAAAGTTAGGAAGAAGATTTTCACTACCTCGCAGCAAATATGTTGTTTTAGATTCCACAGCCATGAAATATGTAAAGCGGATCAAAGCTGATTTCGCGGTCATCACCCCGCACGAAGGAGAAGCTCGGGAATTGGGTTTCGATATCGGGATCGGGGAAGAGGGTCGCCAGAAGAGCGCTTTGGAGATGGCGATAGCTCTCAATTGCGTAGTCGTACTCAAGGGTTATCACACCGTTGTCGCCTCACCCGAGGGACTAATTGTTCAAGATGAATTGGGTGGGTCAGAACTGGCAACCGCTGGAACTGGGGATATTTTGGCTGGGTTAATCGGTTCTATGCTCGCCAGTTGGAAGCCCGATAATTTTAAGGATGTGGTCGTAGTCGTATTTAAGGC
>CAIUIT010000045.1 GCA_903899375.1 uncultured Actinomycetes bacterium | reverse complement strand
TTGAACCACTTAACTGTGCCTGTTGCCATGTAGATATTTCCTTCGGTATGTGAGTGAAGCTAAAGATTTCCTTAGCTTCGGTCTTCCTCTTTTACAGCGATACCGAATCCATGAAACGGGTACTGCCAAGCGTCCGACTGTCGGAAAGTGTAACTCAAAAGTCGAGGGTTGGGGAACCCCCTAGAGGGTCTTCAAAGCGCTCGATTAAGCCTCGTATGAGCGGAAAATCAAGACCACATTGTGCCCGCCGAAGCCGAATGAGTCATTTATAGCCGCGATCTGTCCAGATGGCAGGGGGCGAGGCGTATCTCTGACGACATCGATCCTGACCGCAGGGTCGAGATTATCGATGTTGATCGTCGGAGGAGCGATGCGATTGTGCAACGCCAGCACGCAGAAGATTGTTTCGATGGCGCCAGCTCCACCAAGAAGGTGACCAGTCATCGACTTGGTGGCAGAAACTGCGACATGGTTGATGTGCTCGCCCAGCGCTGCAGCAAGAGCGTTAGCCTCTGCAACATCTCCCACTGGGGTTGATGTGGCGTGAGCATTCAAATGAACTACTTCGGCTAAATCAACGCCGCTATCTCGAAGTGCAAACTTCACAGCGCGAGTAACTCCGGCGCCATCTGGATCAGGTGCTGCAATGTGATAACCATCAGAGGTCAAACCTTGGCCAGCGATTTCGGCATAAATCTTGGCGCCGCGTGCAAGTGCGTGCTCGAGGGATTCTAGGACGATTACACCGCCGCCTTCGCCGAGTACAAATCCATCACGGTCGCTGTCATAGGGACGAGAAGCTTTTTCGGGAGCATCGTTGCGCGTAGAGAGAGCCTTCATCGATGCAAAACCTGCAATGGGAAGTGGATGCACTGCTGCTTCAACACCTCCGGTAACAACAATATCGGCGCGACCGGTGCGGATCATTTCCATGGCATAACCAATGGCTTCGGCACCTGATGCACATGCACTTACTGGGGTATGTACGCCAGCTTTTGCTTGTAGTTCTAACCCAACGTTGGCAGCCGGACCGTTAGGCATCAACATAGGAACTGTATGTGGGCTCACTGAACGCGGGCCCTTTTCACGCAAAATGTCATATTGATCCAACATTGTGGTGACGCCGCCGATTCCAGATGCGATAACAACGCCAAGGCGTTCCTTATCTACATCGGGGGAGCCAGCATCGGCCCACGCTTCGCGCGCCGCGATCATTGCAAATTGCTCTGAACGATCTAAGCGACGCATCTCAACGCGTTCCATTACTTCACTTGGTTCTACTGCTACCCGCGCCGCAAACTTTACTGTCGAGGTTTCGGTCCAAGGCTCATCGAGGAGTCGGACGCCACTCTTGCCAGCAAGCAGGGCAGTCCACGTACTAGGTACATCTCCACCCAGTGGAGTTGTTGCACCTAGTCCTGTGACTACAACGCGGGTTCTGTTATTCATATTTATATATTTACTCTCTAATTACTTAGAAGCGCCAACGATGAAGTTAACTGCATCTCCGACGGTACCCATCTTGGTGACTTCTTCATCAGGAATCTTTACGCCGAACTTCTCTTCAGCAGCGACAACTACTTCGACCATGCTCAGTGAATCAACTTCAAGGTCATCGCTAAAGCTCTTGGACATTTCGATCTTGCTTGCGTCAACGCCAGCAACTTCGACGACGATATCTTTGATCCCTGCGAGTACTTCATCTTGAGTTAGTGCCATTTGGTTATCTCTTTTCTTTTATTTGGTTTAGTTCTTTGGTAGAGGTGGTAATTCCACGACTTGACCGGCATAAACCAGCCCCGCCCCGAATCCGATCAGTAGTGCATTCTTGCCATGTAAATCTGGGTGCTGCGCGAGCAGGGCATCCATCGCGAGTGGAATAGATGCAGCCGAAGTGTTTCCAGTGGTCCGGATATCACGGGCGACGATCACGGTATCTGGGAGCTCCATCGATTTGGTCAAAGAGTCGATGATGCGCTCATTAGCTTGATGGGGGATAAAAGCAGCGATATCTGCAGGTGTAAGACCCGATTTTGCAATGATCTCTTTGCCGACCTTCGCTACTTCATAAACTGCCCAGCGGAAAACTTTTTGGCCTTCTTGATGGATAACTGGCCAGGCGAGATCTGTGAGATCTGAACCAGGCTTGTAATCGATCCAGGATGGAACCATCGCAATTGCATCTCGGTTCTCTACATCAGAGCCCATGGTGGTGGGCCCAATTCCAACAGAGTCAGATGGTCCAACTACGACGGCGCCAGCCCCATCTGCGAAGATGAAGGAGGTTGCACGATCATCGAGATCGAGGAAATCTGAAATCTTTTCGGCACCAATAACCAAGACGTACTTGGCTGACCCAGAGCGGATCATGTCGTTGGCAAGTCCAAGGCCATAGGAGAAGCCGGCGCACGCTGCGCCAACGTCAAAAGCGGCCGCGCCCTTTATTTCTAGTTGCTTTGCAACTTCGGTGGAAGCGCTCGGAGTTTGATAAGGGTAGGTAATGGTGGCAAAGATGATGGTGTCGATCTCTTGCGCGCTGATTCCTGCGCGAGAGATAGCAATGCGAGAGGCTTTCACGGCCATATCTGCAACAGATTCGTCGGCAGCCGCCCAATGGCGGGTCTGGATCCCAGTGCGCTGTTGGATCCACTCATCGGATGAGTCAATGCGTTCGACGAGTTCAGAGTTAGGCACCACACGCGGCGGACGATATGCACCGACCGCAAGGATGCGAGCGTTCTGCGTTGGGATTGTAAATTTAAGGGTCATTTATTTGCCACCATGGCTGCGCGCAAATTCGCGAGCGCCTTCTATCTCGTCGGGGCTCTTGATGGCAAAGAGTTCGATGCCAGGTTGTGCGCGCTTAACAAGACCGGTCAGCGTTCCACCAGGTGCAACTTCGATAACGCCAGTAACGCCTTGAGCGGCGAGAGTCTCCATGCACAAATCCCATCGAACGGGGCCAGCAACCTGACCGACGATCCGAGCCATGAGCTCATCACCGCCCGTAATGATGGCACCATCTCGATTAGAAATCACTGGGGCTACAGGGTCAATCACTGTGATCTCACGCGCAGCATCGGCCAATTTGGTTACAGCAGGCTGCATCACGCTCGTATGGAAGGCGCCGGAAACTTGAAGTGGGCGAACGCGCGCGCCAGCGGGAGGATTCTCAGCCAAAAAGGCCAAAGCATC
>CAIUIT010000044.1 GCA_903899375.1 uncultured Actinomycetes bacterium | reverse complement strand
GCCGACGGGGCGTAGCGTAGTGGCTAGCGCGCCTGCTTTGGGAGCAGGAGACCGGGAGTTCGAATCTCCCCGCCCCGACCAGAAATCAGACCAATCAGTCGAAAGGGCCTTCGTGAAAAGCGCCGTAGAAAAACTTAACGAAACTCGTACGAAATTAACTATCGATGTTTCATTCGAAGAGCTAGCTCCTTATTTGGCTAAGGCCACAAAAGCCCTCTCCGAGAAGATCACTGTCCCAGGATTCCGCAAAGGCAAAGTCCCGGCTGCTCTTGTTGAGCAACGTGTTGGACGAGCTGCCATCCTGGATGAAGCTATCAATCTCTCGATGGGCGATTTCTACTCCATCGCTAAGAAAGAACATGCGATTTCTGCCATTGGTCGACCACAAGTAGATATCACTGAGTTGGTTGATAAAGAGAAATTCACATTTACCGTTGAGGTAGATGTTCGTCCGGAGATCTCACTTCCTAATTTCTCTGAGATGACAATCACCGTTGACGATGTTGTTGTCGGAGATAAAGAGATTGATGAGCAAGTTGATGCGCTCCGCGCTCGCTTCGGAACTTTGACCACCGTAGAGAAGTCGGTTGAACTTGGCGATTTCGTGACCATCGATCTCGTCGCCTCTTTGGGCGGCAAGCCTCTCGATGGCGGAACAGCGAATGACATTTCTTATGAAGTCGGCTCAAACACAATGGTTGATGGACTTGATGATGCTCTTGCCGGTTTGTCTGTTGGCGAAAGCAAGCGCTTCTCTACAACACTTGTTGGAATGCCGGAGGGTGAGGTGGGTGAAGTCGATGTTGCTGTTAAGGCAGTCAAGACCCGCGAGCTTCCTCCGCTTGATGATTCCTTTGCCAAGCTCTCTTCAGAGTTTGATACCTTGGCTGAACTCAAGAGCGATGTTCAACTTCGCATTGAGCGCGTAAAGGCTCTCGAGCAAGGTGCTGCTGCCCGCGATCAGCTCGTAGAGACCCTTGTTGAATCTCTGGCCATTCCACTTCCACAGAATTTGATCGAAGATGAGGTCAACCATCATCTTGAGGGAGAAGGTCGTCTAGAAGACACTGCTCACCGTGAAGAGATAACTGCCCAGACCACAAAGCAGCTCACCTATGAAATTATTTTGGACACCATCGTTTCCGCTGAAGATGTTTCGGTGAATGAGAACGAGCTCACCGAGTACTTGGTCCGCCAAGCTCAGCGTTATGGAATGAGTCCAGATCAGTTCATCCAAGAGGTGACCATGAATGGTCAGGTTTCCACGATGGTCTCAGAGGTGGCACGCGCCAAGGCGTTGGCCTCCGTTCTAGGCCGCGTCAAGGTTGTAACCAAGTCGGGTAAGAGCGTTGATCTAGAAGCTCTCCGCCCAAAGCCAATGATTCCAGTTGAGGATTCTGCCGAGGATTCTGAATAACACTTCTCTCAGAGCGAACAGCCCAAGCGCGAAAGTTGGCGAAATTGGGAAGCGTTAGAGGCGAAAGATTGTTACTGTCATTACAGGAGTTAATGCTGGGCTTTCAGCGTTGATGTCAGGAGGAAAAGTGGATCCAATCACCGCGCGTTCAGCGGCTCAATATGTAGGCGGATTAGACGATCAGGTCTACCAGCGCCTACTTCGTGAGCGCATTATTTTTATGGTCGGGCAAGTTGAGGACAATATGGCCAATGCCATTGCTGCTCAAATGTTGCTACTGGCTGCAGAAGATCCAGATAAGGACATCTTCTTGTACATCAACTCACCAGGCGGTTCAGTATCTGCCGGTATGGCGATCTATGACACGATGCAATACATCAAGAACGATGTTGCAACCGTGACGATGGGTCTTGCTGCATCGATGGGTCAGTTCCTTTTGACCGCGGGTGCACCGGGCAAGCGTTACGCGCTTCCTAATGCTCGCGTCTTGATGCACCAACCACTTGGCGGCATCGGCGGAACAGCCACAGAAATTAAGATTCAAGCGGATCAAATGAAGTTCACCAAGCGCAAAATGGCAGAACTCATCGCATTCCATTCAGGTCAAACAATCGAGAAGAT
>CAIUIT010000043.1 GCA_903899375.1 uncultured Actinomycetes bacterium | reverse complement strand
GACATCTACTCCGCTTTTTCTTCTAATCGCGGAAAGAGCACCGCGCCTTTCGTGACCTTAGAACCTGGTGGCAACTGTCCCCAGCGGGAAACTTCGCCAATCTTCTGCAAACCAATATCACCCAGCGTCTCTTGAGCGCCCAGGCTCTCCCAGAGTATTTGCGTAGTCGCGGGCATCACGGGATGAAGCAAGACCGCCAAAGCGCGAATTGAATCCGCGGTGTTGTACAAGACTTTATCGAGCTCCACCTTGTTAGCCGGATCTTTAGCCAAGACCCACGGAGCCTGCTCAGTGACATACCCATTTACTCGCTTACAAAAATCAATAATGGCGTTGATGCCCCCTTGAAAGTCCAAGGCGCAGATCGCTGCATCTGCAGTTTCGGCAGCACTATTGAGAGCGGCGCTTAATGCATCATCGTGAGCGAGCGCAGGAATTACCCCATCGCAATACTTCTCGATCATTGCAATTAACCGAGAGGCCAAATTTCCGAAGTCATTTGCTAATTCCGAGGTATACCGTGCCGACATATCTTCCCAAGAGAAAGATCCATCGCTGCCGAAGGGAATCGCACGTAAGAAGTAATAACGGAATGCATCGACACCGAAATGGTCGGTGATGTCAGCAGGTGCAATACCTGTGAGTTTTGACTTGCTCATCTTTTCGCCACCAACAAGCAGCCAGCCATGAGCAAAAACCTTTTTAGGTAACGGTAGGCCGGCAGCCATCAACATCGCTGGCCAGATCACAGCATGAAAGCGCAAGATATCTTTTCCAACAAGATGTACATCGGCGGGCCAGGTCTGCGCAAATTTCTTCGCTCCAGGAGTACCTACATCGTCACCCAAACCAACAGCGGTTGCATAATTAAGGAGCGCATCGAACCATACATAAATAACTTGCTTGGTATCCCACGGAACGGGAATTCCCCAATCAAATGTCGAACGTGAAATTGAGAGATCTTGAACTTCCCCTTCGAGGAAGGAAATAACCTCATTACGTGCCGATGTCGGTTCGCAGGCTGATGGATCTTTCTTATAGTGATCGAGAAGAGCAGGAACGAAAGCCGAAAGTCTGAAGAACCAGTTCTCTTCACTGAGAATTTCACACGGGGTTGAATGCGTTGGGCAGAGTTCTCCAGCAAGAAGATCTCCGGGCAGTTTGAACTCTTCGCAACCAATGCAATAAGGGCCTTCATACTTGCCGGCGTAGATATGGCCTTGATCCTTGAGGCCCGAGAGGAAGCGTTGTACGCGTTCCATGTGACGGGGCTCTGTGGTGCGGATGAAATCATCATTGGCGATATTGAGTGATTGCCAGACCGGCTTCCAAGCGCCTTCTACGAGCTTGTCACACCACTGCTGGGGCTCTGCTCCATTTGCTTTTGCTGTGTTTAGAACTTTTTGTCCGTGTTCATCCGTACCCGTAAGGAACCAGACTGATTCGCCGCGTTGGCGGTGCCAACGGGTAAGGACATCTCCAGCGACAGTTGTGTAAGCGTGGCCGATATGCGGCGCATCGTTGACATAGTAAATCGGCGTCGTGAGATAAAAGGACTTAGATTCGGCGCTCATTGGACGATCTTATCTACCCGAGGCTTTGTTGCCGACCATGGCATCAAAGACCACGCGCTTAGGGAGGTTTAATTCCTTTGCAAGCGAGGCAATTGCATCCTTGCGTGTTTCCCCGGCCCCTTCGCGTGCTAAGACCAGCTCGACTAAATCGCCTGCCGTGTATGCAAGGGCTCCAGAGTCAAAACCTGCTAGCACGATCGTGAGTTCCCCTAATATTTCTCGATCGGTGCTCCACGTCAGCAGTTCCGCTATCGTTCCACGCACGGTCTCTTCATATCTCTTTGTCATCTCGCGACAGATAGCCGCTCGTCGATCGGCGCCCAGTACTTCGAGAGCATCTTCTAGAGATTCCTGGAGACGGTGAGGTGCTTCGAAGAAAATGATCGTGCGCTCTTCCGTGATCAACTTTTCATACCAGCTTTTACGAGCTCCGGGCGTTCGTGGTGAAAAACCCTCGAAACAGAACCGATCTGTGGCGAGCCCAGAGAGCAGAAGGGCTGTAGTGACTGCACTAGGCCCCGGAAGCACCTGAATAGGAATGCCGTTATTGATTGCTACCTGAATAAGGCGATAACCCGGATCGCTAATTCCCGGCGCCCCGGCATCGGTAATAACCAAGAGATCACTGCCAGAAGTAAGGATCTCTGTGAGTTGTTCGATCCGTTCGCTCTCGTTGCCTTCGAAATACGAGATGACCTTCCCGGTGTAGCGGATCCCCAAATCGCCCGTCAGGCGGCTGAGTTTGCGAGAGTCTTCAGCAGCGATGTACGGAGCGCTCTCCAGGGCGCGCTTCACCCGATCGGAGGTATCCCCAGGGTTGCCCAGCGGGCCACAGGCAAGGATCAGCATGAACCAATTCTCTCAGGCTTTACGCTTACCCCATGACACTCCCAGGGCTGGTTGAAGACCGCCGCGGGGAACGCTCCAGCGTAATTGGCCTGGCCATTTTCGCACTTCTCTTTCGCCTCTGGCATTTGGGTTCCCCTAAGGGCTTCGTCTTCGATGAGACCTACTACGCCCAAAATGCCAATTCCTTACTCCACCATGGAGTTGAATTTGATCCGAAGACTGCGGCAGCGCAATACATAGTTCACCCGCCAATCGGAAAGTGGATGATTGCCGCTGGAATAAAAGTATTTGGGTATCACGAATTCGGTTGGCGCATCAGCGCAGCGCTCGTCGGCACCGCATCCATCGTCATGATTTTCTACATCGCAAAGCGCCTCTTTAATAATTACTTCTTATCTTTGAGCGCTGGTGTATTGATGAGCGCTGATGGAATGCACTTGGTAATGTCGCGAACCGCGCTGCTCGATATTTTCTTGATGTTCTTTACGCTTTTGGGATTTCTCTTTCTCCTGCGCAGTCAACACTTTGCAGCCGGCATTTCCCTTGGATTAGCTGCAGCGACTAAATGGAGTGGAATCTATTATTTAGTGGCCTACCTGCTTTTTACTGTCTATGTTGATTATCGGCAGAACAGAGCGCTAGAAATTGAAAACCCAATAAAGTCTCTAATTCACGAAAAAGTATTTAAACGTGTTTTGCAATACATCGTCATTCCAGTGGGCGTGTACATCGCAAGTTGGGTGGGTTGGTTCTTTAATACCTCAGGTTACGATCGCGCTTGGGCTAATACACACAACCACGGCTTCTTTAACTTTGTACCCGGACCGATCCGCTCACTCTGGCACTATCACGCCGAGATGTGGAATTTTCACACAACGTTAACAGCTACTCACCCTTACTCTGCCAACCCTTGGAGCTGGCTTATTATGGGAAGGCCAACTTCTTTCTATTATCAATCTCCTAAGGGATGTGGCGTTTCAGCCTGTGCGCAAGAGATATTAGCGCTCGGCACGCCGTTGCTCTGGTGGTCGGGAGTGATCGCCATTGCCGTCACCTTTGGTTATTGGATAGCACGTAGAGAGTGGCAGAGCGGTCTCTTATTGCTCAGTTTAGCGGCAGGGTATTTGCCTTGGTTCAATTGGCAGAAACGTACTGTCTTCACTTTCTACACCATCGCCTTTGAACCATTTCTTGTTTTGATAATTGTCTATGCCCTGTCGAAACTTTTAGAGCCCGGCGAATCTGGCGAAGTTTCGAAATTTCGCCGATATTTAAGTTACGGATATCTCGCGGCAATTGTTCTTAATTTCTTCTATTTTCTACCGCTCTATCTTGGCAGCCTGATCACCTATCACCAGTGGATCTCGCTTATGTGGTTTCCTAGTTGGATCTGAAGTTATTGGTTAACTGCCTGATCACGTGCGGCCGCCGCTTGCTCTGCCAACTCCTGATCGAATAGTTCATCGCGCTCTGGGAGTTCAAGGGCTTTCTGTCGCTCTTGTTCCGCACTCCACTTACCCGGTGTCGTTAAATCAACGGTGCGCTTTGGATTAATTGCTTTAGGAGCGGTCGCATACGTTGGACGTGGGACAGCTATAGGAGACCAACTGCGCTCTTCATGTTTTTCAATAATCGTGATTGATGAGCTCAGTTCTCGTTCGCGCAACGGAATCCATTGCTCCACGATAACTTCGCTCTCTCTACGTTGGCGATTTGAAAGATTAATGCGGGCCTGCGGATCTATTTTAATTTCGACAGCAGTGATCGCGGCAAGTGCAGCAAGTCGGCGCTTCTTGATGTTTGCGGCGACGACCTGGCGACGCACATTGATAATGTAGATACAGAGCGCAGTAAGTGGAATCAAAATTGATAATAGAGGAACATAACTCAACGCACTTGCGAGCGCTGTCCCTGCGAGCACCAGTGTGAGCGCGCCAAGAACTAGGCGGCGTATTTTCAGCGCTTTTGATCGCTCTTCTGGATTGATAAGATCAGGAAAATTTGGAGTAGAGGCGACAATCTTCATCGCACTTTTATATCTTTCGCTCTCACGCCCAGATTGGGTGTCATGTTGACGCATCCACCGCGGTAAAAAATAGGCGACCCACATTCCGATGATGATCAGATAAATAAGTCCGGATGCCATGGAATGAAACAATAATTCAGTTTTGGGCGAAAAGTCGGGATTTAGCCCTTATGTCCCCAAATATCTCTCAATTGAAATTATTGGGGTTTTCGGCCACGAAAGTCAGGTGGTCGCGCCAATCACCCGCGATGTGAAGATATCGCTCACGGACTCCTTCAAAAACATAGCCGCTCTTCTCTGCAACTTTCTTAGATGCAGCATTCTCTGGGCGCAGGTTTATTTCGATGCGATGGAGCTGTAACTCTGAAAAAGCGAAGCGGGTCAAGGCTTTTACAGCGCGGGTTGTGTAGCCCATATTGGCAACACTTTGATCAATCCAATAGCCGATGTGCGCACCGCGATAAGCACCAAAAATAATTCCCCCTAGGGTGATCTGCCCGATAAGGCGCTCTTTACCCTTATCTTTAAGCCAAATTCCCAGGGATAAAGAACGTAGCTCGCGACCTTCTTTATTGTAATAACGCACCATTCCGAAGTAGCTTGGCAAAGGTGCATCTGATTCAATGGCCGGGCGGGTAGCCTCCCACGGCGCGAGCCACTCGAGATTAGTTCGGCGAACCTTGCGCCACTCTGCGCGGTCTCGATAGCGCATCGGCCGCAGCGAGAGCTCGCGGTCTTCGAGTCGATAGGGCCAACGCTCCATTATTAAAGCGTTCTATCCAAGATCATGATCTCTGCAATCTCGCCCTTGAGATAGCCCGGTGAATCGGCCGAAACAGTGATGAAGGCACTGGCCTGTGAAAGGGCCAGAAGTTGATTTTGTTCGGCGATGGGGGTGACAAAAGGTTCCCCTTCCCCACCCGGTGAAAGAGTTGCACGAACGAGCGAGGCAAATCCGATGGGTGATTCGAGATCAACGGCCAAAACTGCTTTCACTGTTGAGCGGAAAACATTCTTCACCCCGAGCATAGTTCGGATCATGGGACGGATAAATATTTCAAAGGATACATACGCGCTTATGGGGTCCCCTGGAAGGGTAATTACCGGGATTCCATCCTCGCCAATCGTTCCATAGCAGTGACGGGCGCTGCCCAGAAGATTGGGAATTACACTCGCAATCTCTCCCATTTCGCGCAGGACCTCTTCTATAAGCTCAAAGGATCCGTCGTTACTCTCGCCACTGATGACAATCAAATCGGCGCGAACGAGCTGATCTTCGATAACCGCTTTCAACTGCGCTCTATTCACTGGAATCGTGTGAACGCGGTAGGCGACCGCCCCCGCCTCTTTGGCCGCGGTGGCCAACATCCAAGAGTTAGTTTCAAACTCCGCAGATGCGGTGATGGGCTGTCCAGGTTCGACCAGGTCGTCTCCGGCAGAGATAACAACTACGCGGGGATGTGGCTGAGTGGGTAAACGAGAGAGTCCGAGTGATGCTGCCAGACCAATCTGAGGTGATCGAATTCGAGTGCCTTTATGGAGGACTACCTGATCATCGACGTAGATGTCATCGGCCAAGGTTGCGCCGTGAGCGTCGAGAAGCGGCATATCAAAGGGGGCGAGCGAATGCGAAATCGCAAGTAGCTCCGCCAACATTTTTTTGACGGTAATCTGCGAGTCCATGGTTTAACCTTACTTCTTTCGTCAGGTATTAACGGGGAGGTGCTCCTGTGGATTGCGTCAGTAGGACTAAAAAGACACTTCGCGCGCAGTTGCGACAGGAACGCGAACTTACTTTTACTCTGCAGAGTTGGTTACACATTGTGCAGGCGCGAGAAATCCAAAGTACTCCAATAGTTGCCTCCTACATCTCATATGGATTTGAGCCACAAACTGAAGATATAAATAGCACCCTAATCCGCGAGGGCAAAGTCCTTCTGCTTCCGAGAACTCTTCCGGATAGAGATATCGAATGGGTGGCATGGGATGGAAGAGCAGAGTCCCTGAAAAGAAATGGCAAAGTTTTAGAGCCGATAGGCGAAGCATTTACGGATCTTGCATCGATTGGTGCGGTAATAGTTCCCTCATTGAATATTGATCGTGAAGGCAATCGAATGGGCCAAGGCGGCGGATCCTACGATCGAGCTCTGGCTCGCCTGGGTGCCTGGAAGGTTGGATTGGTCGGGGCGGAAGAACTCACCGGCGAACATTTACCAGTAGAGAGCCACGATCAAAAAGTTGACGCTGCGGCCACTCCAGAACTACTACTGCGCTTTAGTCGGGATGCTCCAGGTCACCTCTAGCAAGTGTTGATAAATATTTATTGTATTTAGCAAGCTCATCTTCCTCGCCCATCGCCGCAGCGCGATCTGCGGCGCGGTCGATGCGCTTGGCCTCTCTGGAGTCATCTCGCATCCATTGAATAAAGGTCGCGATGAGCGCAATAAGGATTGGAATTTCACCCATCATCCAACCCAATGATGCCCCAACATGCTGGTCCGCTAATAGATTGGTGTTCCATGGACGATTCAGTGAAGCAAAATATCCACCATCAGTCAAAGTTGTCGTAGAGAGAAGCGCTATCGAGAAGAAAGCGTGGATGCTCATCGCGGCAAAGAGCACAATGATTCGAACGATATGTGGAATCTTTCGGGGATTGGGATCGATACCGACGATCACGTAGAAGAAGAGGTATCCGGCTAGCAAGAAGTGCATATTCATCAAGATATGGCCGCTATGGGAATACATCAGCTTTCCAAAGAGTGGAGTCATATAAAGTAGGAAGAGCGAACCATCAAAGAGTCCCAACGCAATAACGGGATTGGTGATAATTACTGAATATCTAGAGTGGATAACTGTGATGAAGGTGCCACGAATTCCACGTTCTTGAGATGTACGCCCCTGCGGCAATGTTCGTAGAGCGAGTGTCACGGGCGCCGCTAAGACAAAACCAATCGGTGCAATCATTCCCAGAATCATGTGAGCGAGCATGTGATAGGAGAACGCAAAATGCGCATAGACCCCGATCCCGCCGCTCGTTGCAAAATCGACTAAACCAACCGCCACTGCAAAGGCCGTGGTCCTACCGACTGGCCACTTGTCACCGCGCCTTGTGAGGGTCACGACCCCATAGATATAAAGTGCCGTAATCAGCAATAAGAAGCCCAAGATCGTTCCATCTGGCGAATAAGCAGTAAGCACTCGCCAAAAAGTAGGAGCCTTCGGCATTGATATTCCAGTGATCCCGATGGATGGGTCGCTGGCACCTTTGATCCCCGCCGCAGAAATAGGTGGAAGAGTCGTGCTCAACCACCCTCCGATAGCCACTGCGGCAATCATCACCACACTCTCGTTCGCCAAAAGTCGAAATACTTGTTGTGATCCTTCAATTTTTGCCGCGATATGCCTGCGATGTTTTGCACCAATTGCAACCAGAATTAGAAAGAGCGCAGCTTTAATTATCACCAGGAGGCCGTACCGACTCTGCCATCCAGCCCAGAAATTCAAGCGCGTCCACGCATTTGCGATGCCGCTAATTCCGACAATGATCGCGGCCCAAAGTGCCAGCACGCTGAAGCGTGATATCGAGGCCGCTCTTTCGAGTGGTGAAATAACCAAGAGGCCGATAATGCCACCGACCCAAAGCGAAACTGCACCTACGTGAAAGATCAGAGAACCGATCGCCAACCCGTGATTCCCCGCGCTGGAAGCATGGCTTTGAAAGAGCGGCACCAGGAGCGCAAGCATGGTCAGGGCAAGTGCGAAATAAATGGCGCCAACTTTTCTAGAACGTGCAATCAGCGCCCAAGTGCCAATGCCGATAATGATTTGGAAGGCGAAATCGCGCCCGATGCTTGTCGAGAGCATGAAAGTAAATATTGTCGAGGAGTCAAATGCATTTAAGAAACTGCCGCCCAGCAAATTCGCCACTTCAATAATTGCTCCCCCGGCACTGGAGACTGTCCAGACAATCGTCGCCAGTAGAGTTAAATTCTTTATGCGTATAGCCTCGTGGCTCAACTTCCCTCGATCCTCGCCGAGTAAGAACCCAATGGTAAAAATTAGGCCGGCGGCGATCACGATCGCGACAAGATAGAGATCCTTAGTGATTGGAAGTAGAAATCCAATAAGAGAGTTTGAGCTTTGCAGGTGGTTTTGAAGATTGACCGCCGCCCTTTCGAGAATTATTTCCCGCCTCTTTCATGCTTATGCCGTTGACGCGCTTTGCGGGCCTGGATCCAAATCATGCGGGCATACCAGAGCAGGAAGAGAGCAACGATGGTGGCGATCCCCAGAAAAACAAAGACCGTAATACTTGCAGAGGAGCTACCTGTTGACTTCTTTGGTATCGCCGGCGAGCTAACGGTTGGAATTGGCCCAGCACTCGGCGAGGTAATGCTTGCGGGTGCGTTAAAGAGAAATGTGTACGAACCGGTGACAGGGGCATCGGTTGCGCTCAAAAGCGTGTAGGCAACGGTATAAATTCCCGTAACGTTCAGCGGCGTGAGTCCAACCACCGCAGTTGTATCAGCAATCGTCAAAGAGCCATCGTCGACTTTAAGGCCATTGGGGTCAGTAACGGTCAGGCTATTTCCATCGGGTAAAAGCGCGGTCGCGGCCGTGACGGAAACTGCATTGGGGGCTTGGGAGAGCACTGCGCCAACTGCTGGAACTGTAGAAACGACGCTATTGGCCTCTGCGCTCGGGGCTAAAAAGGCGCTGAGTCCAACCAAAGCCGAAGTTACAGCCATCCGAACTGGGGTGCTCCGAACTAGATTGCGCATTGCCAGCCCTTCATTCCGCCGGAGAGCCTCAAAAACCGCCCTCAATCCCTCGTGGATTAGAACCTATCCTCTCACCTCTTTACACTTACCTCCATGCCGACCTACGAATATGCGTGCGCCGACTGCGGTCACCAGTTTGAGCAGTTCCAAGCCTTCTCGGAAGAGCCGATTTTGACCTGCCCCGAATGCAAAGGCGAACTCCGCAAGGTCTATTCCAATGTTGGTGTGGTCTTTAAAGGAACCGGTTTCTACAAGAACGATTCTCGTCCGGCTGCAACTAGCTCAGGTGAATAGTAAAAAGTAAGGCTTAGCCGTGGTGCGGAGGCTTATCCGCCGCGATCTCTGCCTCACGTCGGGCTTCATCATCATCGCGCGGATCAATCTCATCCTGCGTTACCTTTGGCAAGATATTTGAGTCGCTCATTTGCTCCCCGCTCTCATATTGCCTGCCCTCATGGCAAGGTCTAAGCCATCAAGCAAATCTTCAAAGGCCGCTTCGGGTAAATGTCCTTCGACGATTAATGTTGACGCTCCTTGCACCGCTGTCCAGGAAAGCAATTCGCCATACTTGCGCATTGACTTGGAAATCACTCCGGTATCCAACAAATCATCCAGGCACTTAGTCAGCATGAGGAAGGCATCGTTACCCTGATGGTCACCCTCTCTCTCAATCTTGCAAAAGCCACCGAACATCAAGCGAAATAAATTAGGCTCTTTATTTGCCCAGCGAAAATATGTCCGCCCCAATTCGCGGTAGCGCAGTTTTGCGGCACGAGCTGAAATTCCAGGAATTTGTGCGAGCGCTTCCCGCTGCATATTTGCTAGGTCAATGAAGAGTTTGTCGCCGACCCTGCTGATCAAAGAATCTTTATCCGGAAAGTAGTGATACACCGCGCTCGGGCTAACGCCAACCTGTTGCGCTACTGCTCGCAGCGAAAGATGGTCGGGGCCAGTCTGGCGGACTAGATCAAGTGCCGCATCTATGAGAGCCGCTTCCAAATCACCATGATGGTAATTCTCGCGGGCAACCCGCTTGCGCCGGACGACATTTGTTATGGACACGCCCAAAGTATTCCCCTTAACTTGACAATGTTCAAATCGACACCCCATAATCTGAACACTATTCAGATACCGACCACCCCTGAAAGGCACCACCTATGTTTGAGAAACTCGGCCACAGCCTCGTTCGCCGCCGCAAGGCAGTTTTAGCGTTCTTTTTTCTTATCTTGATTGTGGCCGGCGCAAGCAGTGCCCTGCTTATCCCGCGGCTAAGTAGCGGTGGATATAACGATCCGGCCAGTCAATCAGCGAAGGCAGATGCCTATCTAACGACCACTTTCCATGTGAAGGATCCAGCGCTTGTGCTTGTTGTTGATAGTAGAACCTCAGTGACTGAACCAACAACGGTTACAGATGCCGCCGTTCTTGAAAAAGCAATTTCAAGTGAAGCTGGAGTTAACAAAGTTCTCTCCTATTGGTCCGCTGGTGGTGCCCCTGCTCTCAAGAGCATCGATGGCAAAGCCGGTTTTCTCTTTGTTTACACTGCAAATAACGATCCAGGTGGATCTACGGATTTAGCTAAACTTATTCAAAAGAAGTATGACGGCACATACAAGTCGCTCCGCGTATACGTCGGTGGGTTCTCAACGATCAGTTATGCCATCTCCTCAAAGATTTCTAAAGACCTTGCAATAGCGGAGTCGATTTCGATTCCGCTGACCTTCCTGCTCTTGCTCTTTATATTCGGCGGCCTCATCGCATCAGCGATGCCACTAGTCGTAGGACTTAGCGCAATTCTGGGTACCTTCCTCATCCTTTATCTGATCAGCCTGGCTACCGGAGTAAGTATCTTTGCCCTGAACCTCACAACTGGTATGGGCCTTGGACTTGGTATCGATTACTCACTTCTCATCGTCAATCGATTCCGCGAAGAACTGCACTCGGGAAAGTCAGTTGAAGATTCAATAGCGCGCACCGTTGCTACCGCGGGTCGAACGGTCTTCTTCTCTGGTCTTACGGTTCTTGTCACCATCTCAGCGCTGATGTTCTTCCCGCTCATGTTCCTCAAGTCATTTGGATATGCGGGTATTGGAGTGGTCTTCATGGCGGTCTTCGGCGCGCTCATTCCGCTACCGGCGATCTTGGCAATGCTGGGTACTCGCATCGACAAGTTTGTCGTTCGCAAGAGCGCGATTACCCCTAAAGAAGATGGCCGCTGGGCCCAAACCGCCCGCTTTGTTATGAAACGTCCCGTGGCAGTTGTGGTCTTTGTCTTAATGATTCTCGCCATCCTCGCCACCCCGATCAAGAATATTGTCTTCTCTGAAGTCGATAGCAGGGTGCTTCCAGCCAATAACCAGGCGGCGATAGCTTCCGCGGTCTCTATCGCACGTTTCAATGGGCAGAGCGCCAATCCGATAGAAATAATTATTCCCGGAGGGGCTGCGCATCAAGATCAACTAGCAACGTACTCAGCAGATCTAGCAAAGGTGAAGAACATCGTTGCTGTTTCTGCACCTCAAGTAGTCGGTAACGATGTTCGGATATCGGCATCCTTCTCGATTAGTTCGCGCACAACACAAGCCGAAACCATGATCAATGCGGTTCGTGCTATTCCAGCGCCTTTCAAAACACTTGTGGGCGGCACCGCTGCTGATTACACAGATACGCAGGCTGGAATTTCGCGGACCGTTCCCTGGGCACTTGGTTGGATCGCCTTGTCGGTGTTGTTGCTTCTCTTTATGTACACCGGCTCGATCATCTTGCCGATTAAAGCCGTTGTTCTCAATATCCTTTCACTCGGCGCAACAATCGGCGCGCTGTCTTGGATCTTCATTGAGGGACATATGAGGTGGTTGGTCGGTTCCTTTACGAAGACCGGCACTATCGACACCTCCATGGTGATTTTGACATGCATCGTCGTATTTGGACTTTCTATGGATTACGAGGTCTTCCTTCTCTCACGCATTAAGGAAGAGCATGATTCCGGCCGATCCAACATTGATGCAGTAGCAACTGGGCTGCAACGCTCCGCCCGCATTATTACCTCAGCGGCTGTTCTCCTCGCCGTGGTCTTCGCAGTATTTCTAACCAGCGGTGTGACAAATATCAAGACTTTGGGCTTCGGCGTCGCCTTCGCCATCCTCTTGGATTCGACTCTGGTGCGAGCCCTGCTCGTTCCTGCACTTATGAGGCTTTTTGGTGAGCGAAATTGGTGGGCCCCGAAGGCTCTCCAACGCTTCACAATCAGCCACTAACTCGGTAAGCGTTGCGAGTGTCCCAGGCCGGAGTTGAACCGGCGACCTACCGCTTAGGAGGCGGTTGCTCTATCCACTGAGCTACTGGGACTAGGAGTGCTGTCCGCCTAGTTTAATTGGGGAAATTCACATCAACTTCACGGCTGAAGTGCCAATTCTTCTCATCAATTTGCAAGGCTACCCTCTAGAATCGTCATGTGCCGCAGAAGATCTGGGGCTTTCGAAGGAGTCGAAAATGAAGAAGCTCACCTCTCGTAAGTTCGCGAATGTGCTTGTAGCAGGCGCGCTTATCCTTGGCGGTTCGGTTGCATTCACTGCCTCTGCAGATGCTGCCGGCAAGCAGGGCACTTCCTGTGCAAAGTTGAACGCTAAGTCAGGTGTTTATACCTGTATCGCCAACCCAACCACATCGAATTACAAGCTCGTATGGGCCAACGCAAATTGCATCAGCGCTCAAACGGCTTATCTCGGAAGTCTTGCGGATCTGGCCACGTACTCAAAGAATGCCAGCAATGCCACCACCCAGGCACAAAGCTTGCTCGCTTCTTACCAGAATGCATTGACAGTCGCGCAGACCTCGCTTGCTGACGTCATGAACACAAAGGTGTACCCGATTGAATATACGGCAGGTACTCGCACTCCTTCTGTGACTGCAATTGGATATAACGCCGCTATCGCGGCTTACACCGCAAAGCTAGCCGCGGACCAGGCCGGAATCGCTAAATACACCGCAGCCCTAGCAAAGGACGTGGTTGGTAGCATCCAAGCTAAGAGCGATCAAAAATCTATCAATGATTACCAACTTGGGCTCAAGAGCCGTCAAAGCACCATCGACAACTTGAACAAGCAAGTTGCTCGCATTAATTCTTCCATCGCAAACGACCAGACAGCTATCACCACATGGACCTCAACTGTCAACGGATCTATTGCGCAGCAAAAGCAATTGACAGTCCAATTAAAGGCTTCAACTACTTCGGCAAAATCAGCTCGTACGCTGGCATGTAAGGCTGGTTTGTAAGAACTCTGCTAGTTATAAAACTTCAACCGCTACGTACCTGGTGCATTAAGCACTAAGTACGTGGCGGTTCTTTTTTGTATTACGGGCAGAAAATCTATTGTTCACCATGTGGAGAATTAGTTAGCCTCTTGCGATGGCAATTGGAACAGCGCGGGCCTACGCCAAACTGCGCGCATCAGTATTTGCACTCCTGATCGTTCATGTCATCCTTCGTCTGATATTTCCTACTCCCAGCGTTTTTGCAGATCTTTATATTTATAACGCGATAGCTCTATTAAGTACAGCCGTTGCCTTCTTTGCTCCAACGTTTAACGACCATCTAGCAAGACTGGCGTTGAGTTCAGCACTATTTCTCTGGGCTATCGGGTCGATTGCGACTGGCTGGAACGACTTTTACACGCCAACAATCTGGCCTAATCTTTCAGATCTCTGTTACATCCTCTTTTATCCGTTCATATTATTTGGATTGATCAGGGCACTAACGGCACATCGCAAATTTCATTCGTTGGAGCTCCTGGATGTGGTCATCATTATTTTCGGCTTTTCTACTTTGATCGCCGCGCTCTTCCTTAAGAGCGCAATGGCGCACTTTATTGGAAGTTCAACGAGCGTCTTTCTCTCGATCGTCTACCCGATAGGTGATGTCGTCCTGCTCTCCATGGCTTTGATCATTGTCATAGTGCAACGCCGAGCCCTGCGATCGCTGCTCTTCCTGGCGGCCATAGCCTCATTCACAGTTACCGACATTTACTTTCTTTATAAATCTGGCACAACCGGTTACACATTTGCCCAACTAACCGATGATGGTTGGCTCTTGGGGCTGATATTAATGGCCGAGGCTCTGTGGCACCATGGCGGAGAATCAGAAATCAGCGAACGAATCATTTCAAGCTCTATAACGATTGCGATGATTTTTAGTGGAGCGATATTGACTATCTCGGCGCTGCGGCGCGGGTATCTGCCAGATGTTGCGTTGATTCCTGCGATAGCGACTGTCGCGCTGGCGGTTGTCAGAATGGCAGCAGCACTCAAAGATGCGAGAAGCGCATCGACCAATCTCGAACTCTCTCGGATCGATGAATTGACTGGCTTGGCTAATCGCCGGCGGTTCATGACCGAGATTGAATTGTTGGATAATAAACCAGGAACTCTGCTCTTGCTAGATTTAGATGGTTTTAAATCTATTAACGACACTTTGGGACATGGGGCGGGTGACGATCTTCTACGCCAAATTTCTCTTCGTTTCTCCCGAGTGGTTCCGCATGGCTCGCTCTTGGCTCGGCTTGGCGGAGATGAATTTGGAGTCGTGATACCCGGCGGGGCCAGACATGGTTCAGAAGTTTCGATGGCGCTATCCTCAACGGTTAGTTACCCTTTTGTCGTCGAGGGGCATGAAGTCACCGTCGGAGTAAGTATCGGCCGAGTAATCAATGATGGAAGCAATGAACTCATGCGACGAGCCGATACCGCAATGTATGAAGCTAAGCGGGCTGGTGGGGGTTCGGTTCTTTGGAAGCCTTAATTTCAGCTAATCGCGCGAGTGACTCTAAACGTTCAAGCGCGTGGTTAACGATAGGTTGCGGATAATCATGAAGGTGACCATCCAGCACATCCCACGGAGTATGAATATCTGGAGCAGATAAATGCGATAGCTCAGGAACAAAGCGTTTGATGTAGTTTCCATCAGGATCGAAACGGCGTCCCTGTTCGATTGGATTGAACACTCGATAATAAGGCGATGCATCCGTTCCGCATCCAGCGGTCCATTGCCATCCATGAGAATTGGATGCAACATCGTTATCAATTAAATATTTCATGAAATGTTCCGCGCCATGTTGCCATTCAATATGCAGATCTTTTACCAGGAAGGATGCAACGACCATCCGTGCCCGGTTATGCATCCAGCCCTCTTCGCGCAACTGACGCATTGCTGCATCCACGATTGGATATCCCGTCATGCCATCACACCAAGCTTGGAATTTTGCGCCAGGTTGGTCATAACGCATGGCGGCAAAAGCTGGAGCGTAGTAATCCCGCGAAGTGTGTGGATTGTGGTGCAGCACATCGGCATAGAACTCGCGCCAGGCGATCTCTTTGCGGAAGATCTCATGAGCTGTTCTTTGATTAAGCCCGGCAAGTAAGGTCCGTGGGTGAATCTCACCCCAACGCAGGTGTGGGCTTAAACGGCTCGTCCCCGCTACGCCTGGAATGTTTCTCTGTTCGTCATATTCCGACAAACCTTCCACCTTAAAGGCACTCCAGCGGGCCAGAGCGGCCTTCTCCCCCGCCTCTTGAATGTCCACACCTGCCGGCGTGGGCCAGGTAGGCAGATTGCGTTCAGAGCCTTCGAGCTCAACAAATTGTGGGTTGCTCGGGGCCGCGGCTGGTCCGCGCCAACCATGGTTCTGCCAGGCCCGAAAGAAAGGGGTGTAGACGCGATAGTTGGTGTCATCGGGTTTACGTACACGCCCAGGGGCAATGGCATAACTCGAGCCGGTGTACTCAACGGCTATTCCAGCGGCAGCAATCTCTCGTTCCGCCGCAACTCCATAGGGAGCAAATTCACGAGCCGCGTGAATGGATGTAATCCCGTACCGCTGCGAAAGATCCCTCAATACTTGCGCATGTGATCCGGATACAACCGCGAGCTTCCCACCTACCGATTCATCCAATCGAGCAAGAGAATCTGACAAATAGGCGCGGCGGTAAGGTCCGGCACGCTCGGCCACATCATTATCCATAATAAATAGCAGGAGCGTCTCATCGGCCGCAGATAGGGCATCGAGTAAAGCTGGGTTATCAGCCAAGCGCAGATCGCGTCTGAACCAGAAGAGAGAACGCGTAGTCATGCAGTTATCCTTTCATAATGCAGATCGTTAAGCAGTTTCAAGTTCGAGGTGCTCCCGGCGAAGTAAGGCGGGCCCTCTTTGATGGTCGGACTGTAGATTTTTGGGCTCCACCTACTCCTACCCCCTACATGTTGGTGACACATGATGGTCAAAATATCTTTGATAAATCCACATCCAGCCGGCACCGGACATGGGAGTTGGCCGGCACCGCTAATAAGGTCGCTTCGGAACTAGGTATCCCCGCCCCTATTATTATCTCGGTCTTTCATTCAAGAAGTCCTAGCGATCCTTATGGTCGAGGTAAAGATTTAGCGCCGCAAGATTTGTTCACTGATGGAGTCGAACCAACTCTTAACTTCCCGGGAATCTGGCCAACCCCCGAACCGACATTCCCACTCTCGGAACTTCGCGGGAACGCATACTTAGAGCAGATCAGCGAAGCAATCATTCCAACCATCTGCAATTATCTAGGCCACAACATACTTCCCGAGCACACGGCGATGATGGGCGCAAGTATGGGTGGTTTGGCATCGCTCAATGGAATTGCCCGTTATCCAGATTTATACCGAACTGCTCTCTCTTTTTCTCCACATTGGACTGTCGGCAAAGAGCCATTGGTCGAAGGGCTCATGAAATCACTCCCCAAACCCGGCAATCACAGAATCTGGATGAGTCGCGGAACAAAGTCTCATGATGCTAAGTACGGGCCCTACCAAGAGTATGCAAACAAGATAGCGCTGGCTATGGGTTATCGATACGGGCGTGATTTAGCAACGCCAATATTCAACCATACAAGTCATAACGAACGCTCGTGGGCTAGTTACGTCAATCAGTCGTTGAGATTTTGGCTGAAACGTTAATTACTTGTTTATAAAGATCTTTATTGAACTCGTTGCCGTGACGCCATAAGAATCGGTAGCAATTGTTTTCAATTGAATGACCGACTTCTTTGGGAATGTAGAAACGAGTGGGAATACACGATAAAGACCGCTGGCCTTAGGGTCGGGAGAGGACGTCGGTGAAGAATCCACTCCCAAGCTTTGCCAGGCACCTCCAGCAATTCGATACATAAAGGCAACATCAACAAAGGGAGATCCTTTGGCGGTGGCATCAATCTCTAATTGAGTTGAATCCATTAAATCAGGTAGCACTTTGGTGACAACCGTCGAAAGTTTGGCTGCTTGCTTTACCGGCGCATTAGCGACAAAGACCGCCCAACTCAGAGATGGAAGAGTGAGGGTCGTCTTTCCAGATTTTACGCTCGCATTTCCATGACCACTTTGCAGGATCCACGAGGCATTACTTGAATTGTTTGTAAAAGTCGCAACCGATCCCGCGGAATAAGCATTCAACGCCACTAAAACTTCCTGATGCGTCGCCCTATCAAATCGACTAAAGGCAAAAATTCCCTTATCTGCATAATCTGTGCGTTGGCTGCCATTCGCCAACGCTGGTAACTTATCTCGGAGCGCTGTTAGCGTACGAATCGTGCCTTGAAGCGGATTGGTTGTATCAAAGCTGCTTGCGGTATCGATGAAATCCCCACCAATTCGATATTGCGATTGCCAACTGAGCACCCCAGTGGAAAAGAGATCCTGTCTAGCTTCCTTGTCGTTGCCGCCGGTCAAGCCGAACTCGTCTCCATAGTAAACAATAGGCACCCCGCGAATTGTGAAAAGTAAGGCATGCGCCAACTGATCTCGTTTCAGGGCCACCGTTGCATCGTTAGCACGTGCAACAATAAAGGAACCTATGCGACCCATGTCGTGGTTACCTAAAAATGTTCCCAAGCCATTGGCATTGGTCGTCGCCGTTGTATAAAGATCATCGGTATTGAAATATGCCCCGAGATTTGCGGTGTCGAAGTTATTTATATACCCAACCATCGCGGCTTGGATTGGGAAATCAAGCACTTCATTGAAAGAGGCGTTCTTCACCCAGTAAGACGTATTGTGAGGGTCGGTGTCATATACCTCTCCCCACATCGGGAACGAGTCTTTACCCTGCGAGAATGCGGCCTTGCGCATAGCCGGAAGAAAGACCTTCCAAAATTCCTTATTCACATGGCGCGATGAATCTATGCGGAAACCATCTATTCCAGTCTGCGTTATCCAATTGCTAAAGACATCTACCCAACCTTTTACTACCACCGGACTCTCTGTAAAGAGATCATCCAATCCAAAGAAGTCTCCGTATTGCATCGATTCATCCGATGCTCCCACATCTCCTCGATTGTGGTAATTCAGAGGGTTATTAAGCCACGCCGGGCTTTTGATATTTGCAAGTTGTGGTGCAATCACTGGGGTCTTGGGAAAACTGCGAGTTGCGCTGAGTTGATCGAGAGCAGGAAAAGCAGAAGAACCTGCAAGCTTTACTGCATCGAAAGTTTTGCCCGCGACCGTCTTATAAGGTTGGTCAGCCAAACCCACATATGACCCACCTTGGACATAATGAATCACATTCGCAGTGTGATTGACCACGATATCCAAGATAACTTTCATCTGTTGCGAATGCGCATCAGAGACAAATTCTTTGAAGTCGGCAATTGTTCCTAGATGTGGATCGACTTGATCAAAGCCCACACCCCAATATCCGTGATACGCCGCGCTCTTGCCATCTTCCGCTACCGGAAGTTGGCGAACGACGGGTGTTACCCAGATCGCTGTAAATCCAAGCGACTTGATATACGGAATTCGATTGATCAAACCGCGAATATCTCCCCCGTGATAAAACCCGGGGTCAGAAGGTTGAAATCCCGTAGTAGTTGCTGGCCCAGTAAGACCCCCTTGATCGTTGGAAGGGTCTCCATTTTCAAATCGATCAAGCATTACGAAATAAATCATCTCAGGATGAACGGCAGGATCCGAAGCCGCCTTAGCCGGCAAGCCAGAGGCAACAAATGCCAGTATTACAATCAGGAAAGTGAAGAAGCGAAATCTCTTCAAACCTTTAGCCCTTTACAGAACCAGCGGTGAGTCCACTGATTATGTATTTCTGGAGCGAGAGGAATATTGCTACCAAAGGAATTGAGGCGATGATCGAACCCGCCGCGAATGGTCCCCAGTTAGATACATATTGACCGCTAATGAAACCTTGCAAACCGACTGCGACCGTTCTCGCGTGCATATCGACTAGGAACAAGCGAGCGAGAATGAATTCGTTGAAAGTTCCAATAAAGCTCAGCAAGCTGACTACAGCCAGCACGGGTGCGGCTAGCGGTACGAATATCAACCAATAAGTCTGTACGGCACTCGCACCATCCACTCGTGCCGCTTCATCCAATTCCAGAGGAATCGAATCAACGAATCCTTTGAGCAGCCAGATATTCACTCCCATAGCTCCACCCATATACACAAGGAGCAGTCCAGGTTGAGTACCGAGTCCGATACGGGGAGCGAAGGAATAGACTCGCTCCATAATTACGTAGACGGCAGACAGAGAGAGAATTGCAGGGAACATTTGCACAAGTAGTAGAAGTTGTAGCCCCTGCTTCTTGCCTTTAAATCGTAAACGGCTAAAAGCGAATGCTGAAGCGGCTCCTATGACTACAGAGAGAATCGCAACAATTCCAGCAATAACGATCGAGTTCTTCATCCAGGTTAAATAGGGGATCAAAGGACTGCTAAAAAGCATATGAAAATTTCGTAACGATATCGCCTTAGGGATAAATGAAGTCACCTGCAGACTTCCCGAAGGGCTGAGCGCCGAGAGAAAGACCAAATAGATGGGAAATAGCACGAAGAAACATATAACGAGAGCAATGGCGTGACGCCACAAATCTTCCTTCAGGAATTTTTTCATTTGAATGATTCCAATACCTTAGATCTTCTGATTCCGTAGAGTGAAATCGAAGCGATAATAACGAAGATAACGACCGAAATTGCGCTTGCCAATCCTAGGTTTTGCGTTCCTGCGCCGAAAGCTATCTTGTAGGTATAGCTGATCAAGATATCAGTCGAGCCCGCAACATCTCCCCCTAATGTGTTCGATGGGCCACCGCCTGTGAGCAAATAAATAATATTGAAATTATTGAAATTAAAGGCGAACGAGGCCACGAGTAACGGCGAGACCACCTGCAAAAGTAGGGGCATTGTTATCTTGCGGAAGATTTGGCGATTCGTCGCGCCATCTATTGCAGCTGCTTCTGAAAGTTCCGCCGGTATTGCTTGCAGCGCACCACTACAGATGAGGTAAAAGTAGGGGAATCCTAGCCATAGATTAACAATGATTACCGCTGCCCTTGCATACATAGCATTTTGGAACCAGTGCACATGCGTTCCAAAGAGATGGTTGATCGCACCGAATTCGGTGTCAAACATTCCACCCCAGATCAATATGCTCATGATGCTTGGCATGGCGTACGGCAAGATAAAGATAGAGCGATAAATTCTGCGGCCGAAGAGCTTGCGATTCATAATCATCGCTACCAGCAAGCCGAGAGCAAATTGAGTCAGTACCGTCAAGGAGGCGAAAACCATTGTCCAGATAAATACTTTGACGAGCGGCTTGCGAATTTGAGGATCTGTAAATAACTTTGTGTAATTAGAGAACCAGATAGGGGCGCGCCAGCCCGGCTGCAGGAGTTCCACCTTATTTGCGACGTTTGCGTAGTCCCCCACACCATTATCTTTGTAGATGGCGCCGGTTTGAACATTCGTGAATGTGTCGGTTGATGAATTGTACATGAGCGTTTGGCTCTTCAAGGAGGCAACATTGCTGCCCTCGATGGTTATGAAGTATGCAGAGGAGTATGCAAAGCGAGTATCGGCTATCTTTTGATCAACCGCATTCTGCTGATCAGGGGTAAGCGGATGAAATCCTGGAGCTTTAGTGGCATCGCCATTTTCATCAACTGCCAGAACTGTTGGATCTAAATCTGTTTTCGTAGTTGCTGTCGATAAGAAGTAGACCTTGTTGGTGGGATCTGAGGCCAAAATTTCTAGATTCTTAGCGCTATCTTCACCCACGATTATGTCAAAGGTAGTTTGATTGGCATCTGGCCGAATTCCAGTAGCAATAATTCTTGATATCGCATCGGGCTTTGAAATGTAATTGCCAGTTGAGTACTGAAAACCGGACATCGCGACTGTATAAAGAATTGGACCAACTACAAATGCAAAGAGGAAGAGCATCCCTGGCAGAAAGAACTTCATGGGGATGGAATAATTTGTGAGGTACGTCAGGGCTATTGCAATCAATCCGATGGTAAGAAAGCCAGAGATCGCATATTCGCGTTTAGCAAAGGAACTCATTATGAGCATAAGCATGAGAGAAGAGACAAAAGCAACCACGAGATATTTCAGGGTCACAGTGACCTTGCGGTTAAAGAGCTTCTCCACTTTTGCTATCCGTTCATTAAATTGGGCAGATTAACAACGGTAAGAGAAATTGGTGGGCAAAGGTTCTTGCCCACCAATTTCGATAGAACTGATCCTACTATTAGCAGGATTTAGAGCTGTGGAATTCCAGCAGCAATGTTAGCCTGGAAGAAGGTGTCCAACTTCTGAGCTGACGTTAGTGGATCTTTTCCATTAACCAGAACATCGGTCCAGAACGCTGGGAGAAGATCCCAGAAGCTCTTTCCGCCGGTTGCTCCATTAAGGATTGCGCCAATCTGTGGAATGCCAGCCATCGCGCCAGATTTTCCGAAACCCTTTTGAGCTGCGGTAACTGAAGCATCCTTTTGAGCCTTCTTGTTTGCAGGTGGTCGCAATTCAACGTTCTGATATGCGACTGCGCCAGCAGCTGATCCAAAGAAGTTGTTCAAAACGCTCTTAGCGCCTTGATCAACACCGTGTGCTGCAGCAAATACCGTGAGCATTGCGCCTGAAACAGATGCAAAAGCTGAGCCATATTGTCCGTGGTTTACGCCAGGAACAGGCATCAGAGTCGACATGTCAAAACCGGCTTTCGCGTAATCCGTCCATTCCCAGTTACCAATGATTGCGTAAGGAACGGTGCCAGCTAGGAATGCAGTCTTGCAACCAGTGTCAGTTGCTGGGAAGAAGCCGTTGCTCTTGCCCTTCTTATCCAACAAGAACTTATTGATATTTGCGGCGACAGTGGCTGCTGGGACTGGATCTGCAGTTGCACTTACGCTTCCGTTTGGTGTCATTACATAAGGAGCGCCACCGAGAGCACTTAGTACAGATACGCCTCCGAATGACATTCCGCCACCCGCGACACAGAGACCTGCAGTCAACTTATCTGCAGTCTTGTTAGCGAGGTAGAAATTAACCATTTGGCCCAGGGTCAGTGGCTTGCCAGTGAGCTTTGAGTTGTAGATCATCCCTACATTGTTGTAATCAAGAGGTACCCCGTAAAGAACGCCCTTATAGGTAAGGTCCCCGAGGTTATTAGAAGTGAAACTTGCGCGTACTGATGATGACAAAGTTACAGGAGCTAACTTGCCTTGCTTGGCTCCTGTTGGAACCCAGTCATTTGCACCAACCACGATATCTGGGCCAGTGAGGGCAGTTGCGTTGTCAAAAGCGGTCTTCAAAGCATCGAAACCTGAGAAAGTTACGATCTTGATGGTTATTCCTGGAACCCAGTCACTCTTTGCGGCGAGAACTGTCTGAAGGTTTGGTCCGCGAGTGTTATCGGCCCAAACAATTACTGTTTTGTTTGCAGCATTTGCACTAGGTACGAGCAAAGCTGAAACCACGAGCGCTGCGCTGGCAACGACGCCAACGAAACTCAGTTTCTTCTTGTTCATGCATTCCTCCATGGATTATTTAGCCGCAAAGTCACCATTGCGGGTATCGACACGTGTCGAGCAGTGGTGGTAATCTATATGCAGAGCCTGGGAAATAGAAGCCAGCCAACACTCATAGTCAAGATTGTGACGAAAGCGTTATAAATGGTTACCCGTGCAGATGTCGCTAAGAAAGCTGGGGTCTCAGCCAGCACAGTCAGTTACGCCCTGACGGGGAAGCGATCTATTAAACCTGAGACTCGAGAACGTATCCTCCAGGTTGTCGCCGAACTCAACTATGTACCGCATTTTGCCGCGGGAGCGTTAAGGGGCGGGAAATCAAAGACCTTGGCCATGTTATTTCCAGGCAAAGCCGCCGGTATATCCCCGGTCGCGCTGCAGTACATCACTGGTGCTGTAAACGCAGCTAGCGCTCGCGGCTATGCGCTCATTCTTTGGCCCGCTGACAACGCTGATATGAAACAGATTGTTACCTTGGCAAAATCTGGACTGCTAGGTGCAGTTCTGCTGATGGAGATCCATCTTAAAGACCAACGCGTTGCGTATCTGGTGGAACAGCAAGTACCTCTCACCATGATTGGCAGAACCGCAGATCCTGGAGCTATCAACTATGTGGACAGGGATTTTGAAGAGGTGGCCAAACGCGCGATTGATTACTTCCATGAACTAGGGCATACGAACATAGCTTTTCTTACGCAGTTGGGAGAGAAGAAGGAGAGAGATCCCCGAGGGGTCGATCAGCGCTTTCAATCTGCAATTTTAAGCCATGCAAAACGCCACAAAATGAGGGCGATCGAAATACCGAGCCGAAACGATCCTGGTTCTGGACACCTCGCCTATCAACTGATGCGGAAAAAATATACACAAGTAACGGGGGTCCTAGCCCTTCCTGATCTTGCAACTATTGGCTTCATCAATGGCGCGCACGAGGAAGGAATTTCTATTCCGGGCGATCTCTCGGTGATATCGGTAAACACTCCTCGAGCCCAAATAAATATGTCATGGCCCAGGCTAACGACGATTGATCTACCGGCCTATGAAATGGCGGCATCTGCAATAAATATAACTATTGACGAACTTGAAGGTATCTCCAACCCGCATAAACAAGAGTTGTGGGCTGGCGAACTTTTAATCGGTGATTCAACTGCTCCTCTTAAGGGTTAACAGCAAATCTAGTTAATTGTGCAGTGCGTGGACTGTCTCGTCCCAACCCTTTACATCTTTAGGGCTACGTGGACCAGGTCCTACGTAGCGAGCAGATGGACGAATCAATCGGCCGGTGCGCTTCTGCTCCAAAATGTGTGCAGACCAACCCGCGGTGCGAGCAGCTGTGAACATTGAAGTGAAGAGCGGAGCTGGTACTTCTGCAAAATCCAAAACGATAGCGGCCCAGAACTCAACGTTTGTTTCTAGCACGCGCTCTGGATGACGCTCATGCAATTCTGCTAGCGCAGCTTGCTCGAGAGCGAGCGCAACGTCATAGCGAGGTGCTCCAAGTTCTTTTGCGGTGCGACGCAGGGTGCGGGCGCGCGGATCTTCAGCGCGGTAAACGCGATGGCCAAAGCCCATCAATCGTTCTCCGCGATCCATAATTCCTTTTACATAGGCGCGTGCGTCGCCCATCTTTTCCACGCCTTCAATCATGCTCAATACGCGAGCAGGTGCACCACCGTGAAGTGGACCCGACATGGCGCCGATTGCACCCGATAGCGAAGCAGCAACATCGGCACCGGTTGACGCAATAACGCGTGCGGTAAATGTAGAGGCGTTCATTCCATGTTCTGCCGCTGAAACAAAGTAAGCGTCTATGGCGCGAACATGGAGCGGATCAGGCTCTCCACGCCAGCGGATCAACATGCGTTCAACAACTGTGTGAGCTTTATCAATTTCTGTTTCAGGAACAGCGGGATGAATAACTCCGCGTGCAGACTGCGCAACATAGGAGAGAACCATGACCGATGCGCGAGCGAGATTTGAACGAGCTTCTTCATCTGAAATATCAAGGAGTGGCTTTAGTCCCCATGCAGGTGCCAGCATTGCAATCGCTGATTGCACATCTACACGTACATCGCCGGAGTGAACTGGAAGCGGAAAACGTTCAGCATTTGGCAGACCTGGGTTGAATTCATCATCAACCAAGAGGCCCCATACATTTCCAAAGGTGACGCGACCCACGAGGTCTTCAATATCGACTCCGCGATATCGCAGCGCGCTTCCCTCTTTATCTGGTTCAGCAATCGTTGACTCAAAGGCAATTACGCCCTCTAGACCAGGCTTGAAATCATCGCTCACGGAAAGATCCCTCCACAATTAGGTGCGCCTATTCTCGCGCTAGAAGGTGCGCGGTACAAACCCCAGAGCCCAAATAGCCGAAAAGACGAAAGTGACGTTAGATACACCTATGACCACTCCCATGGACTCCAGCGCTGGCCTCGGCCGCGATCACATTCGGGCGATGCGCCGCTCCTACGGGGAGAAAGGCCTCGCAGAAGAAGATCTTGCCGCCGACCCAATCATTCAATTTCGTAACTGGCTCGCAGAGGCGGCGCTCAATCCAGTAATTGTCGAAGCAAATGCAATGGTCCTCTCAACTGTCGATGCAAACGGCCCACAATCGCGCACCGTCTTGTTAAAAGATGTCTCTGACCTGGGTTTCTCCTTCTTTACCAATTATGAGTCGAATAAGGGCAGGGCGATCGCAGCCAATCCCAATGTTTCTCTTCTCTTCCCGTGGTACGCGATGGAGCGCCAGGTAATCATCCGTGGCGCTGCGGATAAAGTCTCTCCGCAATCGAGTAGCGAATACTTTGCAACAAGGCCATGGGGTAGCCAGATAGGCGCATGGGCTAGTTCGCAATCTCAAAATTTGGAATCGCGAGAGCACTTGCAGGATCGCTTCGATGAATTTGCCGCAAAGTTTCCGCAAGGGAGCGCTGTACCGATGCCACCGCATTGGGGTGGATACCTAGTTACGCCGCGCTCCATAGAATTTTGGCAGGGACGATACTCTCGACTTCACGATCGTTTGATCTTCACCTCCACTGGCTCGGGGTGGCAACTCGCCCGTTTGCACCCGTAGGTATGCCTTAGGGTTTGGGCATGAGCGATATTCAAATCCCCGCAAACCTCAAGCCACGCGATGGACGTTTTGGTTGTGGTCCCTCCAAGATCAGCGATCAGGCCCTTTCGGTTCTAGCAAATAGCAACACACTCTTGCTTGGAACTTCCCATCGTCAGGCCCCCGTTAAGAACTTAGTAAAGGAAGTACGGGCAGGTCTTAGCCAACTCTTTTCACTGCCGGCAGGGTATGAAGTAGTGCTCGGAAACGGTGGCTCCACGGCATTCTGGGATATCGCAACATTTAATTTAATAGAGAAGAAATCACAGCACCTTGTCTTTGGCGAGTTCTCCTCAAAATTCGCTGCGGCTGCAAAAGAGGCCCCATTCTTGGATGATCCCACCGTCATTAAATCTGAACCCGGTACTCATCCCATTGCTGTAGCTGAAGTTGGCGTCGATGTTTACGCACTCACACATAACGAGACCAGTACAGGAGTTGCGGCACCAGTGGTACGCCCCGCAGGAACCGAAGGAGCTCTCGTACTTGTCGATGCAACCAGTGGAGCCGGAGGGCTGGATGTCGATCTAACACAATGCGATGTTTATTACTTTGCCCCACAGAAGTCGTTCGCATCTGATGGCGGTATCTGGATAGCAATTATGAGCCCAGCGGCTATTGCTCGCGTAGAAAAGATCAAGGCATCTGGGCGCTGGATCCCCGCTTTCTTTGACCTCACCATCGCAATCGAAAATTCTCGACTAGAACAGACGTACAACACACCCGCACTAGCAACCCTTGTGCTACTCAATGAACAAATCAAATGGATGAATGCCGGTGGTGGCCTCTCCTTCTCTGCAGGTCGCAGCAGCGAATCCTCTGCTTATCTTTATCAATGGGCCGAGAGCACCGCATTTACTACTCCCTTTGTTACAGATCCAGCGGCCAGATCCCAAGTGGTCGGGACCATCAATTTTGATGATTCCATCGATGCAATGGCAGTTGCCAAGGCTTTGCGCGCGAATGGAATCGTAGATACCGAGCCATATCGCAAGCTCGGCAAAAATCAATTACGCATCGCGATGTTCCCAGCAATTGATCCAGATGATGTCCGGGCACTTACAGCCTGTATCGAATATGTAGTTAAGGAGTTAACACGGTGATGAGCCATAAAATGCGAAGACGGGTAACTATAGGTGTCTTGATGTTGCTATTTTTGCTTGCAGTACTAGGCAGCGTAGGAGTACTTAAATAATCGCTTTCTCATCAAAGAATATATAAGCAAACCGCCCAAAGTAGTAATTCCACCGCAAATGGCAACGGTTGCTCGTACCCCTAGTGCATCCGCTAGCCAGCCAATAAATGGGGAGCCTATGGGAGTAGCGCCCATAAAGATCAACAGATAAAAACCCATGACTCGTCCACGTAACTCGTGTGGTGTCGTCGTTTGAACATAGGTGTTGGCTGAAATCATTGTCGTCAATGCAAAGAATCCACAGAATGGCAGCATCAGAGCGAAAGTTAAGTAGTTGGGCATATAAGCCTGTGCTATTAAAAACAATCCAAAAATAGCAGAGAAAGTCATAATAAAGAGCGGTTTTCGCTTTTGATCCAAACGGGTAGAGACGATCGCAGCACCGAGCGATCCGATTGCCAAAACGCTGCCCAGTAATCCAAAGGCCCCAGCATCTTTGTGGAATATCTTTGTGGACATCAGTGCGTTAAAAATCTGAAAATTCAAGCCAAAGGTTGAGGCAAAGAAGACTGTTGCGATAATTGCGACTAAGTCATGTCTGCTTTTGATATAGCGCAGACCTTCCATGATCTTGCGATCTTTATCATCTTTGGGCAACCGATGTAGCTCTTCTGGGCGCATCAACACCAACGCAATAATTACAAAGAAATATGAGCCTGCATTAAGCAAAAAGGATGGTCCAGTATGGAAATACTTAATCAAAATTCCGGAGACGGCGGGGCCAATTAGTCTTCCCAAATTAAAGTTGGCAGCATTGAGACTCACTGCATTACCTATGTCGCTCTTGCCAACAAGCTCAGAGGTAAAGGCTTGACGCACTGGCGCATCAAGCGCTCCAAAGAGCCCCAAGGCAAAGGCCAAGATGAAGACTTCGGTGAGGTTTACCCGATGCGAAATTATCAGCCATCCCATGATGACAGCGGTCATACCTCCACCAGCATTTGTAATTATTAGTAGCTTGCGTTTATCTAATCGATCAGCGAGCGAACCGGCATATAAGCTAAAAAGTAACATCGGCAGGAATTGCAGCCCAGTGACAATTCCCAGTTCTGATCCACCTCTGTGAAGATCGCTGACAACCAGCCAATCTTGTGCTACCCGCTGCGCCCACGTGCCAATATTCGAAATCAAATTGGCGGTGAAAAAGAGGCGAAAGTTACGATGCTTGAAGGAGCGCAAAGCGCCTTCATCGGTTGACATATCTTGAGTCTACAAGCGTTCCCTGTGGAGACAGGAAGTATGCTCGCCTGGTGAGACAGACGCTTCCGATTGTGATCTTGGGAACCTCGGCTTGGTTCATTGCACTCGTCATTGAATTAGCAACCAACGCCAAGAGCACATCAGTGTGGATCTGCCTCGTTGGGATTGGGCTAGGCCTCTTCGGAACTGCATACATCGTGCGCGCTATGCGTAGGAAACGCAGAGAAGATATTTGAGGGTTTATCCCTCGATCTGTCCCGCAATTCCGCGTAATACTTTTCCTAAGCGTTCAGCTTCAACGTTGGTTGGGTAGCGCCCATGACGCAGGCCATTGCCAACCTTGTCGAGCATCTTGATGCTGTCCTCAATAATTGTTGCAAGGTCATCAGCATTGATACGGGTATTGGCCACAACCGAGGCGGGCTCGTCGATGATTCGAACGGAAAGCGCCTGTGGACCACGACGGCCCTCGGCAACTCCGAATTCAAGTTTGGTTCCTGGCTTAACCGTTGGAACTCCAGTTGGGAGAGCAGAGGCAGCGAGGTAAACATCTTCGCCCTCTTCCGATGAAATGAAGCCAAATCCCTTTTCGAGGCTGAACCATTTAACGCGACCAATAGGCATTAGCTTTCCCTTCTTGTGCTCACAATTAGCGCCTGGGGCGTTAATAAGGCCAGTGCTTGGGCTGGCAAGAGGTTTAGTTTAACGGATGAAGTGCCCCACCCGTACAGAGAATAAGGCTATTCCGGAACAATGAGGGCTTGCGAGTGCGCACCACATCCATGATCGACCGAGACTACGCGGGCATCTTCGGGGGAGAGCGCGTTGGCACATACGCCAAAGGCGGAACGGAGTGAGCCCGTTATCGGGATGAAGAAGCCACATCCATGACACGGCAGCGGCGCATATTGTGCAATAGGAGTATTTGGTCCGCGGTCGCCTTCATACCAGCGTTTACTTGCGGCATCTCGACCGACGATCGAGAGCACCCGAGCGCGCCCGAGACCTAGCTCAATCTGTTCAGCCAGAACTAGCTCTTCATCTCCAGGAAGTGCTTCAAATCCAGGCACAAGGCGGAGATCATCAGCAGAAGTTGGCACGATATCTCCTACGCCAACATCACCTGGTTCGAGCCGTTCTTTGTAAGGGATCCACTCTGGTGCAACTAGTGATTCTGTGCCAGGAAGCAGGACTACATCGGCAATCGTTGCTGGAGCTGCATCATCAACCTTGATGATGGTGACGGCCCAACGCCAACCTCCGTAGCCAGGAAGCGACGATTCAAAGAGGTAGGTGGCGATTCGTTCATCTTCTTGGTCAATCGAGACCAGCTCGCCTACAAATTTCGAGTTGCCGGAATCTTCGATCGCGGCGTTGCGAGCGATTTCTAGGGCGCTAAATTTGTCGGTCATGGGGCTAGGGTAATGCGAAACGGCCTCCCGAGAAAACCGGGAGGCCGTTTTAAGCGTTAATAAACTCCTAGAAGTCCATATCAGCAGCTGGATTGTTGGCTCCCACTGCTTTTGCCTCAGGCTTGTCGGTGACAACTGCTTCAGTCGTCAGGAAGAGCGCTGCGATAGAAGCGGCATTTTGTAACGCTGAACGAGTGACCTTGGCAGGATCGATAATCCCAGCTTTGATCATGTCAACGTATTCGCCAGTTGCGGCATTAAGGCCAAAACCTGACTCCAAATGACGGACCTTCTCTACAACAACTCCACCTTCAAGACCTGCATTAATTGCGATCTGCTTCAGTGGAGCTTCGATTCCAAGTTCAACGATACGAACTCCAGTTGCCTCATCACCCGTAAGTTTGAGATTCGCGAGCGCAGCCTTTCCTGCTTGAAGAAGTGCAACTCCGCCGCCGGCGACGATGCCCTCTTCTACTGCCGCTTTAGCGTTACGCACTGCATCTTCGATACGGTGCTTGCGCTCTTTGAGCTCTACCTCGGTAGCGGCGCCGGCTTTGATGACGGCAACTCCACCAGCGAGTTTTGCAAGACGCTCTTGTAGCTTTTCACGATCGTAATCGGAATCGCTCTTCTCGATCTCGGCGCGAATTTGATTGACGCGGCCTTTGATCTGCTCTGCATCGCCAGTTCCTTCAACGATGGTGGTCTCTTCCTTGGCAATTACAACCTTGCGCGCGCGACCCAGGAACTCCATAGTGGCAGCTTCTAACTTCAGCCCGACCTCTTCAGAGATAACGGTTGCACCGGTAAGAATCGCAATATCTTGCAACATCGCTTTGCGACGATCACCAAATCCTGGAGCTTTAACAGCTGCAGAGCGGAAAGTTCCGCGAATCTTATTTACAACCAAAGTTGCGAGAGCTTCTCCTTCTACATCTTCGGCCAAGATCAATAGTGGCTTACCCGATTGCATAACCTTCTCAAGAATTGGGAGCAGGTCTTTGATATTTGAAATCTTTGAGTTTGCTATCAAGATATATGGATCTTCAAGAACAGCTTCCATGCGGTCGGAATCAGTTGTGAAGTAAGGTGAGATATAACCCTTATCAAATCGCATTCCTTCAGTGAGCTCGAGTTCGAGTCCAAAGGTATTGCTCTCTTCGACTGTGATGACTCCCTCTTTGCCGACCTTATCCATCGCTTCAGCGATCATTTCGCCGATTGTCGCATCCGCTGCAGAGATCGACGCAGTTGCAGCAATCTGCTCTTTGGTTTCGACATTCTTTGCCATCGAGCTGAGTTCAGCACAGATAGCATCTACCGCCTTTTCGATTCCGCGCTTAAGTGCCATTGGGTTTGCACCAGCAGCAACGTTACGAAGTCCTTCTCGCACAAGTGCTTGAGCCAAGACTGTTGCGGTTGTTGTTCCATCTCCGGCAACATCGTCGGTCTTCTTAGCAACTTCTTTGACCAGGTCCGCACCGATCTTTTCCCATGGATCGTCCAAGTCAATCTCTTTGGCGATTGAAACGCCATCGTTGGTGATTGTTGGTGCGCCCCACTTCTTCTCAAGAACTACATTGCGACCACGGGGTCCAAGGGTTACTTTTACGGCGTCGGCGAGCGTATTCATTCCTCGCTCCAAGCCGCGGCGTGCCTCTTCGTTGAAGGCGATCATCTTTGCCATATCTGTTTATCTCCCTTTAAGAATCTTTATCACTCACCCTTGGTGAGTGCTAACCAAACTCTAGCGAATGGGGCAAAAGCCTTCCAATCGAAGGGGACGGGGCTGTTTAAACCCAGGTGGGCTGATCCAGCGGAACTGTCGAGAGGGTGGGGAACCCGGGTGTACTGGGCGCTACGCCCGCACTGACGGCCAATGAGGCCATGGCAGCCACCATGGCCCCATTGTCGGTACAGAGAAGAGGTGGCGGGGTGCGCAGCTCTACCTTGGCCAGGGCGCAGCGGCGAGCGGCCTCGGCTCGGAGGCGAGAGTTAGCAGCTACCCCGCCGGCCATGATCAGGGAGTCGATCCCGGTTTCAGCACTCGCGCGTAAGGCCTTGGTCAGAAGTACATCGACGATCGCCTCTTGAAAGGAGGCGGCGACATCGGCTCTATGCGCCGATGGGGTCTGTTGTAAGTAACGAGAGACCGCGGTCTTTAAACCACTAAACGAGAAGTTGTAATCCGAACTCTGCAATCCGCGCGGAAAGTCGATCGCGGTGGGATCGCCCGTGAGCGCCAAACGGTCGATTGCTGGCCCACCAGGAAAATCCAGTTCGAGGATACGCGCAATCTTGTCGAATGCCTCTCCGGCTGCATCATCGATGGTTGCCCCTAGAACTTTCACTCCACGCGCCATATCGATCACTTGAATGATTGAACTGTGCCCCCCGCTCACGAGTAAACCAATCGCCGGTCGAAGTGGTCTTGATTCATCGAGCGCATCAACCGCCAAATGTGATGAGAGGTGATTAACACCGTAAATGGGTTTATTGAGGGCAAGGGCCAATCCGTGCGCTGCGCTGGTTCCAACCAAAAGTGCACCGATTAATCCAGGTCCTGCAGTTACCCCGATCGCATCGAGATCGCGGAAAGAAACTTTAGCTTCAAGGAGCGCTTGTTTGATCACAGCGGGCATCGCTTCTAGATGCGCGCGACTGGCGATTTCAGGAACTACTCCCCCAAATCGTGCATGTTCTTCCACGCTCGAAGCGATCACATTGGCAAGCAGAGTTCTTCCCCGAACAATTCCGACAGCTGTTTCATCGCACGAAGTTTCTATTCCTAGAACTAAAGGTTGGTTACTCATTTGCCCAACTCTTTTCGCATCACGATCGCTGTAAGTCCTGGGCCGTAGTAATCAACGCGCTCAGAGATCTTTCTAAATCCATGAGCTAAATAAAGCGGTTCAGCCTCGAGATTCCCGACTCGCATCTCAAGCATCATGGCATCTACTTTTTGATTGCGCGACCAATCCACCATCCGTTTTAAAAATTCTCGCGCAATTCCGCGACGACGAAATTCCGGTGCAACAGTAAGGGTCAAAATATCTGAGACATCACCAGCGAGCATAATTCCCGCATAACCAACTACTTTGCCCGCAAATTCTGCTACTAAATACTGGCGCCCTTTGCCGGCCAGTTCCTCCTTAAATTGCTCCATGCTCCACAGATCATCCAGGTAAATCGATTTTTCCAGAGCATAAATGTCAACAAGATCCATGTGAGTCCACGGGCGGAACTTCACGCCCTTGGGAGCCGGATACGCATCGGGCTTGCGGATATAGATCGGTTCTTGAACCCCCATAGCTGTTGCAGCGAGCGTCGCAATATCTTGCGCTGTGGGAGGATCGTAAAAGATCGGAAAGGGCACTAGTGCAATCTCTTCGCGCTGGACCGTGATAGGAGGCGCATACAGTTTTCCCATCGAGTAATGCTCACAGAAAAACTCTCTTCGTCTAGCATCAATTGCAACAACAAATTCTGGTTCGGTGTGAGCCAGCGCCATCGCTGCCAGTGTTGATACTCCAACCCAAGGAATTTCACGAGCTAACGCAAAGGCCTGTCCAAAGGCGATGCCAACCCTCAATCCGGTAAAGGGGCCAGGTCCCATCGCGATAGCAACAAGATCAATTTCACTTGACGCCTCGAGCAATTGTTCAACCAATTTGGGAAGAATTTCTCCGTGTGCCAACGGATCATCGTGATGTAATTCTTTAATGACCACGCCATCTCGTACAACTCCAACCGTGGTGCGGTCGGTGGAGGTATCGATTGCCAAAATCGTCCTCATAGTTCAATGCCTTTGATCGTGACCACTCGCTCGTCGGGGTTAGTCCCGAATTCAATATCAATCTCAATAAAGGCAGCGCTCAATCGTTCCACAAATCCTGCACCCCACTCTATGACGGTCACCGACTGCGGAATCCAAAGTTCGAGATCAAGATCATCAAATACCGCGAGCTCTTGCCCAATCAGGCGATAGGCATCTACATGAACCAACGGAATGCGACCAGGATAGATTTTCGAAATAACAAAAGTTGGGGATGTGACATCGTTGATTCCAAGCGCGCGTCCAATACCCCGGGTGAGCGCTGTCTTCCCTGCTCCCAATCCACCGTTCAGTAATAGAACAGCACCTGCGGCGAGTTTGCTACCGAGCAATGATCCTAAATCCTCCATTGCGGAGACCGAGGAGATGATGCGAGTAGCGCCTGACATGGGCAAAGGTTAATAGAAAAGGGCCCTGCGATTTCTCACAAGGCCCTTTTACGCTTAAGTCTTAGCCGAAATTAATCCTCGGCGTAGAACTTTGGAAGTGCGGGAGCAAATTGCAGATCCTTTGTAGTACCACCCATCTTGCGTACTGCAGTGTTGAGGGCACCTCCAGAAAGATCCTTGCCGTTTGCTGAGGCATAAGCCAACATATCTGCGACCGCAATGTATTGCTTCACATTGAAGTTACAGTGATTTGTTCCATTAGCCGCTGCTGTACTCGTGATTGGAGCACCGAGCGCGCTAAACGTTGTGTAGTGAGCAGGAGTCACACCGAAGAGTGCGATCAAGTCATACGCTGGACGACCCTTACCTAGTGTTGCTACGCGTTCAGCCTGCCATTGCTTGGCATATTGCTGCGCCATGTAGGTCAAATCACCGGCAGGTGTAACAGGATCTGCTACTCCGGTCATAGCGACTGTAGGTACGGTGATCTTGCCTGTCCATTGCGCGAGTGAACGCATCTTTGTAAGCGCTGCTGGGGTAGCAGTAGCACGTGGTGCCTGTGCTAAGTAACCCAAGAGACCTGCAGTAGCAGTAGAACCACTGAGAGCCGCGTTGTAAACGGTAGCTTCTGATGCAACGCGAGCAGCGTAATCAGTCTTCGTATTATCGAAGATCGAACCACCTGATTGTTGTTCAACATCATAAGTAACAAGAACGGCAAGTGCGGCCGCCGTTGCTCCATTTTCCAAAATCGCTAGCGCAGGACTCGCTGCAGCAGCAAAGGATGTGTAGGAGTTGCTGTTCACAGATCCTGGACCCGTTGTTGAATCGAAGTGAGCGCTTTGAGTTGGCAATCCGGCCATCAAACCAAGTAGCAGTAGTGCAGAACGACTTGGAACTTGATCTAAGCCCACAGCGTGAATTGCAGCAGGTGTTGTATCAGGCCAAGCACCTGACGCCATTCCAGCTTGCAACTTTCCAAGGACTGTAAAGACCTTTCCAAGATCTCCCATTGCTTCTGCATAACCTGCAGCGCCAGCGGAATAATTACCGGCTTTGATGGATGGATCGAAGAACGTTTTTACTCCCCAGAGGAAATCTCCAGCCATTGTGAGTTCTGCTTCAACGGAAGGTGAAGCAACGCAGAGTGGACCAGCAGCAGAAAGTGCAGCCCCGTCCTTCTCTGCGAGAGTCTGGGTGATAAATCCACCAAGAGAAGCGCCCCATGCGATGACATGAGTTGTGCTCTTGAATTGGGATTTAAAGGTAGTGATCAGTTCTTCATCGGTAGCAACGCCGGAATCAGCGTTCCAACCTTGACGAGCAAATCCAGAACCCATGACAGCAAATCCCTTGCTGAGCAGATACTTGATGACAGAGGTATCTTTTCCAATAACGGGTCCAGGCTCAGGCGTATTTGTGATCTTGTAGCCACCAATAAGTGGCATAGCTGCTGGAATATCCACGTTGTAGCGGTATCCATGCGACCAGAGATAAACCGTGCCATTGAAGTTGGCAGGCACCATCATCGAATATGGCGCTCCATCGCTGGTAGCACCAATACATGATTGAACTGGGAATCCTTTATCGCAGAGAGGTGCGGCAGAGGCGTTGGTAGGGATGGCTACTAGCGCCGTAAAAGCTAGAACTGCGCTTCCCAAAATTGCGATTCTCTTCATACTCATTAGATTTTTCATTAGTTGTTTGGCAATCCCTTCAGTGGCATTGCTGGACGGGTGCTGGTGGCTTTAACTACCGCCCCAGTTCCAGAGTCGGTCGTGTAAAGCGAGTAGGTACCGCCTATAGGTTTGATTGCTCCAGTTGGACCATATGTACCAAACCAATAACCGTTATAACCAACATGACTAGTTGCGCTATATCCAAGAGGTGCAAAACCTGCAGATGCAAAGGTTGAACCACTTTTAGCAATTGCCTTGAGCAATGAAGCTCGAGTTAATGTTGGACCCGCTGCTCGAAGAGCCTCGACGGTCAACATTGCAGAGTTCATTCCAACAAGCACATTGTTATCAAAGACGACCCCTGGGTTGTACTTTGTGTTGATGGCCTGGAATTGAGCGATGTAAGGATCTGTGGTGTCAGTGGGTGCAGGCAAGAAGGATGCACCAATAGCTCCGTAGAGCAATCCGACAGCTGTTGGTCCGGCAACGGTCGCGATGGTTGTTCCATCTCCACCGACAGATCCGAGGATCCATTGAGTCTTAAACCCTGCCTTGTATGAACCACCAAGGGCTGCTGCTGTAGCAGATGAGACACCGAACATAATGGTGACATCTGGCTTCGCGGCCATTAGGCCACCAATCCATTTCCCAACGACAGTTGGGTCGGCTTGCGATCCACTTGGATAGGCAATCTTGGTAACGAATTTTGTACCGGCGATCGCAAAGCCCTTGAGCGCATCGGCACCAAAATCATCATCTTGATAGATGATTGCGACGGATTTGCCTGCAAAATTATCCTTGATGTACTGACCCATGATCTTCGCTTCCATGACATAAGAAGGTAACAGGGTGTACGTCGTTGGATACTTTGTTGCATTTGCGAAACCGCTATACCCCGTATTTACAAAGAGGCGGGGTACGCCATGGTCATTAACAAAACGAGTCGTTGCTTCGTTTTCGGCTGTACCTAAGGTGCCAACCAGGGCTAGTACTTTGCTTTGCAGCACGAGATCATTGGTGACAGATTTTGCCAAGACCGGGTTGTATGCATCATCTTTAATAATCAATTTGATCTTACGGCCGTTTACTCCACCATTGTCATTTACATAGTTGAAGTAAGCCTGCATTGCATATGGGACTTTGTTATAGCCCGGAGCTGCAGCGCCAGTGAGTGGTGAGGTGATGCCCAGAGTAATTGTTGACTGAGAAACGCCATCTACCTTATGAAGGTTTATTGCATGTGCCGGTAGAACGTTAATTGCTAAAGCAGCTGTTGCTACTAAAGTTATGGCAAGTTTTCCGCGCTTCGTGCGACGATGAACGAGCATATTCTTCCTTTCATTGAGGGTATTCCAGGAGATGCTTGCAGTTTTTCCTTATTGAGTTTTAACCTGCTTCTTAAATTTTCTGATTCGCAACCCATTTGGCATAAATAGGACTACCAGAATCAGTGAAGAACTCATTACAAGTCCAGGAAGATTTGCCGATACCTTCTGCGAATTTCCCAGGTGCGTTGTAAGCGAACCTGAAAGTTCAGGTATGGCAACCAGAACTACACCGCCGACAATGCTACCCGCGAGATTGCCTACTCCCGCAAGTACCGCACCAGTCACAATCGCAAATGATAAGGACAATGGGAAGGCAGTTGGGGTGACTAAGCCAAGAAGTAGAGCAAAGAGGGCTCCAGCAAGGCTTGCCAGCGCTGAACTGACGGTAAACGCCAAAACTTTGCCTCTTGCTACATTGATTCCTGCTAAACCTGCGGCGACCGCGTTATTTCTTCCCGCTCTCCAGTTTCGACCATAACTGCTGTGTAACAAATTCGTTATACCCCATAATGCAACGAGCGCCACCACAATTGATATCCAGAAGAACCATTTATATTGAGTGAAATCACCTCCTTCGAGGCGAACCACCCATCGAGGTGGATCTCCGATATCAAAATTCAAACCTTGCTCGCCCCCGAGCACATGAAATTGATCAGCAATCGTTGGGAGTCCAACTGCTAGAGCAAGAGTTGTTCCTGCAAGATACGGCCCGCTGAGTCGTGCGGCAGCTACACCTAATACAAAACCACCAAACGCTCCAACTAGTACACCGAAGAGCAAGGCAATCGCAAAAGGAAAGTGCCACAAGTTAAATGAAAGAGCGGCTCCGTAGCCACCAACGGCCATAACCGCACCATGCCCAAGAGAGATTTGTCCCGAGTAGCCCGTCAATAAAATAATTGATGCAATAGCAATCATATAAACTGCAACCTGCGCCCCTTGATAAGTGCGCAACTCACCAATAAATCCGCTAACCGTCAGAAGTACAGCTCCGATAACCAAAAAGAGCAAGGCTCGGGTGCGGGGGGATAAATGGCGACTACGCACGGCGGTTCACCTTGTGGCCAAATATTCCTTGAGGTCTAATTAACAAGACCACCATCAGAATGACAAAGCCAACTAAGAAAGTTACAGATCCACCGATGTATTGCAAAATAAATGAGAAGCCGATTCCAAGGACTAGCCCTCCAACGACCGCGCCGACCAAAGAATCCAAACCGCCGATGACTGCTGCAATAAATCCTGAGACGAAGAGCAGATCAAGAGAGTTCGGTGACAAGGTTGATGTTGGTGTAATGACCGCACCAGCAACAGCACCGGCAGCACCGGCAAATGCCCAGCCAATATTTCGGACACGACTCACACGAACACCGGCGAGTTGAGCTATCTCGGGTTGGAAGGAGGCGGCACGCAGCGCCAGTCCTAAATCTGTATATTTGAAAATAATTCCAAAAATTGCGAGTACCGCCGCAGATGCAATGACGATAAATAGGTTTTGAGGGGAGAAAGGGATTACATGGCTTCCAAATGTGAAACCCTTGCCCGAAAGAGGTGAAGGGTATTGTTGAAAAGTGTTACCCCAAACCAACCCGATAAAACTTTGTATCAGGCCGAGGAGACCCAAGGTTGCAATAACTGGGGCGATCTCTGCAATTGGACCTGACTTCGCTCTACTAATTAATAACCGCATAAATAGTAAATCAACAAGAGAGCCAACAATTGCTCCAGCAAAGATCGCTAGCGGAAGTGAGATCCAATAGTTATGCGTATGTAGACAAATTTCATACCCTATATATGTCGAGAGAACGGCTTGGCCCGATTGCGCAAAGTTAACAACGCGGGTCGACCTCCATACAAGTACCAGAGCTAGGGCCATCAGGGAATAAATGGCTCCGCTACTGATTCCGATAAGAAGCGTGTCAATAAACATTCTTTAGAACCCCAAGTAAGCGGCTCGGAGTTGAGAATCTGCGAGAAGCTCCGCAGGTGTCCCAGTCTTAATCAATCTTCCAAGGTTGAGAATGAGCCCTCGATCAGCAATCTTTAACGCACTCATCGCATTCTGCTCTACGAGAAGCACCGTCAACCCAAATTGGCTTTGTAAGTGACTTATGGCGAGAAATATCTGTTCGATTATGAGCGGAGCAAGCCCAAGTGATGGTTCATCAAGAAGTAAAAGTTGTGGGCGGGAAATTAACGCCCGCGCTATCGCCAACATCTGACGCTCTCCCCCAGAGAGTGAATCCGCGCGTTGGCCCAAGCGGGAAGCTAGAACAGGAAAGATTGCGAGTGATTCCTGAGTTGCAATGGCTACATCTAGTTTGTCTCTCCTCCACAGCCCGCCGAGAGCGAGGTTTTCCGCGACCGTAAGTTCTGGAATAACCGATTTGCCCTCAGAAATATGGACAATCCCTTGCCTCACCAGCTCCTCCGGCTTCTTGCCCAAGATCGATATTCCATTCCAACTTGCGCTGCCATGCGATGGAGCGATCAGGCCACTTAGCGCTCGGATAAGTGTGCTCTTTCCCGAGCCATTAGAGCCGATAACCGCTACTAATTCACCTGGAACAACATGTAAAGAGAGATCTTGAATGGCACGTACTGCACCGTATTCAACTGAAAAATCAATTACTTCCAATCCAAGCTTCATCAGTGAGCCCCATTGCCTAAGTACGCAGTAATTACCTCGGGGTTATCGCGGATTTCAGCTGGTGTGCCATGTGCAATTAGTTGACCAAAATTCAATACATAGATTCGGTCACATACATTCATAATGACATCCATGTGATGCTCTACGAGTAAGACCGACTTACCTATCCGAAAATTAAGTACGAACTGCTTTAGCCAAGCAATGTCTTGCGCTCCCAATCCCCCAGCGGGCTCATCGAGAAGGAGAGTACTTGGATCACACATCAATGCTCGAGCAAGGGCAACTCGCTTTGAAATTGGGTAGGGCAGAGAGGATGCAATTTGCTGCGCGTAATCGGAAATTTCAAGCTCTTCCAAGATACGTTGAACGCCCGAATCGAGCTTTCTCTCTGAACCTCCATATAGACCGAGTAGCGCCTTAAGAAAATTGGGTTTCTTTGAATTGGTCGCCCCCACCAAGAGATTTTCGGCGACAGACAATTCGCTAAACAACCCCACTCCTTGCAGGGTTCTGGAAAGTCCTAGGCCATTTAACTCATGGACTTTGGGCCACTTACGTTTTACTCCCCCTATATAGAGAGATCCAGAAGTGGGGGTCACTAATCCACTCAAAACATTGAAGAGGGTTGTCTTACCTGCACCGTTGGGCCCGATGATGCCTACTACTTCACCTGGATTGATTTCAATTGAAACATCGTTAAGGGCTCGCAGCCCTCCAAAATCTACAGTGACAGATTCAAGCCGTAGCGCTGCGGGGTCATGCATTACATCCACCCCTCATTATTGAGCTCACAACTAATTAGTAAATTCTAGGTACTCGAGGCGCGATACGAGTGACTATTTCATAATTAATGGTGCGCGCAGCAGCGGCCCATTCATCAATCGAATAGCCATCTCCCCCCATAACCGTTACATAGTCTCCGGCTTGCGCCTGAGAATCCCGACCCAGATCAACAACGCATTGATCCATCGAGATCCGGCCGACGAGAGGCGCTTTTCGCCCGGCAAAGGAAACCCCTACAGAGTTGGATGTCGATCGAGGGAGTCCGTCGGAGTAACCCATTGCTACCACTCCAAGTTTCGTATCGTGGGAAAGAATTTCAGTACCCCCATAACCCACAGCATCGCCTGCCTTGGCGCTCTTTACCAAATGCAGCTGCGCTTTTATCGTCATCGCCGGTCGCAAATTGAATTCGCTGCCCGAGCCCATGTTATGAACGTCTGGGCTAAGACCGTACATCGCAATCCCAAGGCGCACCATAGAGTGATGAGCTGCGGAGTTACTCAAGATCGCAGCGGAATTTGAAAGATGCACGGTGGTCGGAATCAACCAAGCCTCTTCGAGAGCAATTAACTTGGTTTTGAACTCAAACATCTGGGTGAAATTGAATTCTGACTCGGGTTCATCAGCCCGAGCAAAGTGAGACCAGAATCCGACGAGTTCGAATTCAGATTTATGATCAGAGGCAAACTTTAGAAACTCATCCCAGTCTTCAAGTACTCCTCCGCGTCGCATTCCAGTATCTACCTCGAAATGCAACCGGGGCTTGATATCTAAAGCTTGAGCGACCTGCAAAATCTCTTCGAACAATTGCACCGAAGATACCGAGAGATCAATATTATTTTTTAAAGCGGCTTCAAAGTCATCGTGGGGTGGCGTCAGCCAAGCGATTATGGGAACTTCGATTCCCGCTTCCCTCAAGGAAATCGCTTCTTCTAGAAGCGCTACCCCTAGCCATGTCGCTCCTGAATCAATCGCGGTCGTTGCAACTGGAACAAGGCCGTGACCGTAGGCATCTGCTTTCACTACCGCCAATATCGGAGCAATGGTCCGTTTTCTAACCTCGGCAATATTATGTGCGATGGCATCGAGGTCAATCTGAACGAGAGCGCGCATCGTTAGATTCTCTCAATAACGACCATCGCCGAGGCAATACCTGCATCGTGCGAAAGGGTTAGATGAATGCGAAGGCCTGCGACCCTGGCTGCAAGTGCACCAGTGAAAATGAATGTCGGCTTACCAGATTCTTGATTAATCACTTCAGCATCATGCCACGAGAAAAGATCACGGGCATCAAGCGCCTTAACGAGCGCCTCTTTGGCGGCAAAGCGAGCGGCCAGAGACGATACTTTGAGGAGCGCTTCATTCTCCGTAAAGATGCGTTCTCGCATTGCTGGAGTGCGATCTAGTGATTCTTGAAAACGAGCGATGTCGACGACATCTATCCCAATACCTTCAATCATGATGGCTGCCTTAAAGATGGCCAGGCACGATCTGCAGCGATGAGGAAGACCAGGATGGAACCTCCGAGGAAAACGCCACCAATAAGATCGCTAAACCAATGCGTATTGCGGATGAGCGAAACTAAGCAGACGGTAGCTGTTATCACTCCGACGATCGAATATAGGGCGAGCGATCTTTTCGCTCCAAATGCGGTGTACCGGTAAATCAAGTAGGCCAAAGCGCCCCACGTTAGCAGCGCATTGGAAGAGTGCCCGCTTGGGTACGAACCAACAATCCCACTATGGTAAATATCAACATTTAAGCGCGGTTTGGTGCGGCCAAAAACAATCTTTGCAACTCCGACGACCCCGTTGAGAAGCAACAACGCAGCGAGCGAGAAATTGATAGGACGCCAGGATTTGTATTTATATGTAATGAGCACTGCAGTTACAAGTAGGCAAGTGGCTGTAAGGCTACGTAGACCCAGATCATCTAGGGCGAGCAGCAAATGACTAGACATTCCCCTAAAGGTGTGATGTCTAATGGCCTTGATTCTTTCATCGAGGCGGAATAGGTAACTCTTTGTAAGAACTTGTTCGGTAACTATCACAAAGGCTACGAAGAGCGCGAGAGAAACCTTTATCGCACGGTTGCGTTGCTGCCGGCGATGAATTTCCAGCGAGCCCCAGATCATTCGACCGTGACCGACTTTGCTAGATTACGTGGTTGGTCGACATCATTTCCGCGGGCTACAGCCATCTCGTAGGCAATAACCTGCAACGGGATAACGGCCAATACTGGTTGCAAGAAATCGTGGGAGGTCGGAATTCGAATATTATGAGTTGCGCTAGCCAAGTCGCTATCGCCAATTGCAATTACGATCGCCCCACGCGCTTTAACCTCTTGCACATTGCTCGCCATTTTTTCATAGAGCGGAGTGTTGAGCGGTGGCATGATGGCAACCACGGGAGTTCCATCATCAATGAGCGCAATCGGTCCATGCTTTAACTCTCCACCAGCGAAACCTTCGGCATGCATGTAAGCCAGCTCTTTAAGTTTAAGAGCACCTTCTAGCGCGGTTGGATACCCAACGTGGCGGCCGAGAAATAAGACTGAAGTGGAATCTTTAAAGTGTCGGGTGAGCTCGCGCAGCGACTCCACAGTCTCGAGAACTGTTTCTACCTTTCCAGGGAGATCTGCAATCTCGGCTCCAATGGAAGCGTAAAACTCTTCGGTAATAGTTCCCCGGACTCGGCCTAGGTGCAACGCAATCAAATACATGGCAATAAGTTGGGTTGCAAAAGCCTTGGTGGAAGCAACTGCAATTTCTGGTCCCGCATGTGTGTACAAGACGGCATCGGATTCGCGTGGAATTGTCGAACCATTAGTATTACATACGGCGAAGACCCGAGCTCCATGAGACTTGGCATATCGCAGAGCCATCAAAGTATCCATTGTCTCGCCAGATTGCGAGATCGGAATAACAAGAGTCGATGAATTTACTGCCGGATCACGGTAGCGATATTCAGATGCCAGTTCTACGTCAACGGGAACATTCGCCCACTTTTCGATCGCATACTTGCCTACAAGTCCAGCATGGTAAGCAGTACCGCAGGCGATGATGACGACCTTTGAAATTCCTTCTAAATTGATTCCGCCAACAATTTCTTCGTTTAAACCAGTAGTGCGCCCAATTAAGGTATCGGCTATCGCTTTAGGTTGCTCATAAATCTCTTTAAGCATGAAATGGGGATATCCGCCGCGCTCTGCTGCCGAGGCATCCCACAAGATTTCAAATTCGCGGGGTTGCACTACCTTCCCGGCCAGATCGGTCACGGTGATTGAAGTGGCTGTGATGTCCACGATCTCGTCCTGACCAAGTTCTAAGGCGTGCTTGGTGTGTGAGATAAAAGCAGCAACATCAGAAGCTAGAAAGTTTTCACCATCTCCAACGCCAACTACGAGCGGTGAATTGCGGCGAGCGCCGACGATCCGACCCGGTTCATCGCTATGTATTGCAAGTAGGGTAAAAGAACCACGCAATTGAGCGCAGATTTCTCGCATAGCCGCAGCGAGATCCCCATCATGGGATTTGCGCGCATCGCTCAGTAAGTGCACTACTGATTCGGTATCAGTTTCAGATTTAAATACATGTCCGCGCTTTTCTAGAAGTTCGCGCAGTTCAACATAATTTTCGATAATTCCATTATGAATGAGAGCAAGCTTTCCATCATTGTCTAAATGTGGATGCGCATTGATATCGGTCGGTCCCCCGTGAGTAGCCCAACGCGTATGGCCGATACCAGAGTGAGAAATGGGGTTTGTTTCGCCGAGAGAGGTTTCAAGATTTGAGAGTTTGCCGGCGCGCTTTTCTATCCAGAGCGGCTCCCCCTTTGCGATGACAAGGGCTATTCCAGCAGAGTCGTATCCGCGATATTCCAAGCGACGCAGTCCCTCAAGGACTGGAGAGAGTGCCAGGGCCTTACCGGTGTATCCGACAATGCCACACATGGCGGTTACTCCTTTAAGAGGTGGTTACGAGAGTTCAGATCTTACTAGAGCGGCCAATTCTTCGGCTATCTGCGCAGCCAGCTCAGCACTTTGCGCCTCCACCATCACACGAACCAAGCTCTCAGTTCCCGATGCGCGAACCAGAATTCGCCCGGAAGCTCCTAGTTCTGCTTGGCGCAGGTCAATCTCGCTCTTTATCTTTTCCGAAATCGATAGCTTCTCTTTGGATACATTCTTTACATTTATCAATACTTGAGGAAAACGCTTCATCACAGCGCTCAACTCGGAAAGAGACTTTCCGCTGGATTTGATTGTTTGCATCAGATGAAGAGCGGTCAATAACCCATCACCGGTATTTGCATAGTGGCGCATAATTATGTGACCTGATTGTTCTCCGCCTAAAACAAAATCATCTGCCAACATTTTTTCAAGAACATAACGATCGCCAACTGCGGTCGTTTCAACGTTTATATCGAGAGCTTCCATGGCCTTAAAAAATCCCAAATTGCTCATCACTGTTCCAACGATGGTCTCATTCGTGAGCAAACCCCTACTCTGCCAATCTTGAGCCAAGATTGCCATAATGAAATCTCCATCAACTTCATTGCCATTGCTGTCGATTGCTAGACAGCGATCGGCATCTCCATCATGAGCAATTCCTAGATCGGCTCCAGTTTCGAGGACCTTGGCCTTAATATTTTCGAGGTGAGTTGATCCGCAATTTTCATTGATATTCCAACCATCTGGCTCATGAGAAATAGCAATCACTTCTGCGCCAGCACGAGTATAAGTCTTTGGAGCGACCCGCGAGGAAGCACCATTCGCGCAATCGACAACGACCTTGATTCCATTTAGATTCATGGTCAGCGAGTTCAAGAGGTGAAATATGTAGCGTTCTGCCGCGGAGTCATCGTTAATTACGCGGCCTACATTGCGGCCAGTCGGACGCTGCCAGGTTTCACCCATTCGTTTTTCAATAGCGGCCTCGAGTGCATCATCAAGTTTTCCGCCACCCTTGGCAAAGAATTTAATTCCATTATCTGGCATGGGATTGTGCGATGCGCTGAGCATTACGCCAAGGTCTGCGCCACTTTCAGCTACGAGATGCGCAATGGCAGGTGTTGGAAGAATGCCGACGCGATAAACATCGACTCCAGCGCTAGCTAAACCGGCAACGACAGCTGCCTCTAAGAATTCACCAGATGCGCGCGAATCTTGTCCAACGATTGCTTTAGGGCGGTGTCCTTCGAAGGCGCCGAGTTCTCCAAGAATATGCGCAGCAGCGATCGAAAGATCAACAGCTAGTTCTGCGGTTAGGAAACCGTTAGCAAGTCCTCGGACACCATCGGTGCCAAAGAGCGCCATTTAATAAGGCAATCGCGTAAAGAAGAATTAACGCTTGCTGTATTGAGAACGCTTACGTGCCTTCTTCAGACCGTACTTCTTGCGCTCGATGACGCGTGGGTCACGAGTAAGGAAGCCAGCCTTCTTAAGTGCGGGACGATTAGCATCACGATCAATCTCATTGAGCGCGCGAGCAACTCCGAGGCGAAGCGCACCAGCTTGGCCAGATGTTCCGCCGCCATTGATGCGAGCAAATACGTCGTACTGATTCTCGGCACCTACGGTGCGGAAAGGTTCAGAGACTGATTGTTGGTGAACTTTGTTTGGGAAGTACACATCGAGTGCCTTGCCGTTAACAACCCACTTGCCTGTTCCTGGAATCAAACGGACGCGAGCAACAGCTTCCTTACGACGACCGGTGCCGCCTCCTGGAGCCTTGATTGCTGGACGGTTGGTTGAAGCAGCTGGTGTTGAAGAAGAGTATGAAGTTAGAACTTCTTCTTCGCCATCGATGACTGTATCTAAATCTGACATGTCTATCCCTTACTTCTTCACGATTTGAGAAACTTGAGTAAATACATATGGTGTTGGGTTCTGTGCAGCATGTGGGTGCGCAGGACCGGCGTATACCTTGAGCTTTGAACCGACTGAACGGCCTAGCTTGTTCTTAGGAATCATTCCAAGGATGGCCTTCTCGATAACACGAGTTGGATCCTGGTTGATCAAGTCTGCGTAAACGATAGAAGTCATGCCGCCTGGATAACCGGAGTGATGGTGAGCAAACTTCTTGCCGGCTTTCTGACCAGTAAGAACAATCTTCTCTGCATTGATCACAATGACAAAGTCGCCCATGTCGATATGTGGTGCAAAGGTGGTCTTATGTTTGCCGCGAAGAAGGACGGCTGCATGGCTAGCAAGGCGACCAAGGACAACTCCTTCAGCGTCGATGACATGCCACTTGCGGGTGACGTCACCAGCTTTCGGTGTAAATGTGCGCACGAGGTCTCTCTCTTTCTAGTCTTAGTTAAACTCTTACTTCATCAAAGCTAGGTGCTTTAAGAATCAGCCCAGAGCTGAATCCAACACACAGGCAGAGGAGCAGGTTACCTTCCAGAGCCCCTTGGGGTCAAAATGAGGGTTCGGCGAGGTAATCCGAGAGCGTAATACTGGCCAGGGCAGCGGCATCTGGATAATCCACTTGGGCCAAGGTAAGCCCGCGCGCTGGGAAGACATAGGAGTCCGAGACCCGGGTGGTCTGCTCCAAAATCTCAACCATCCAGCCCGCCTTAAATCTACCTTCACCAACACAGACGGCGGCTCCCACCAGATTGCGCACCATGTTCCAGCCAAAGCCATCTGCAGCGATATCGCAGATAACTAATCCGGAGGCATCACGGTTCCACATGAATTCCAACAAGGTCCGCTCAGTGGTTCCCCCCTCGCGGTAACGACAGAAGGTGAAGAAATCGTGCTTCCCCAGCATCGCGGCGCTCGCTTGATTCATCAGATCAATATCAAGTGGACGAAACCAGGTGGCGGTATCAAATCTTTGCAGCGGCATGAGATCTCGATTGTTATCGAGCAATTTGTAGCGGTAGTGCCGCGCGCTGGCGGAGAAGCGAGCATCAAAGTTTACGGGCGCGAGATCTACGCGCAGGATGCGAATATCTTCCTCGAGCATCTGATTGAGTCGGAATTTAAAGTGGTCAAAATCCCAGATATCTTTCTCTGGGCGATAGCGCGATGCCTCTAGCCCTTCCGGAATATCAACGTGCAGCACCTGACCTGTCGCATGGACTCCCGCGTCGGTACGACCCGCAACAACGGTGTTTACAGGGGTGCGTACCAGCTTTGCTAGAGCATCCTCAATCGAACCCTGCAGCGTTCTTTGATCGGGCTGCTTTGCCCACCCGGCGTAATTTGTTCCGTCGTATGCCAACTCAAGGCGTAAGCGACGAAACCCGCTCTCAGGATTGAGAGCGGGTTCGATCATAAACTTTTCTTACCGTGTTACAAATAATTAGTCGTTGACGAGTTCGATGACTGCCATTGGGGCATTGTCACCGTTACGTGGACCAACCTTTGTAATGCGGGTGTAACCACCTGGACGTGTTGCGAAACGAGGTGCAATCTCAGTAAAGAGTGTATGGACAACGCTCTTGTTCTGGATTGTCTCCATGACGCGACGACGCGCAGCTAAGTCACCTTCGATAGCAGCTGTGATCAACTTTTCGGCCAATGGACGTAGGCGCTTGGCCTTTGCCTCAGTGGTCTTGATCTTGCCGTGTTCGAAGAGTTGCTCTGCGAGTGTGCCTAGCAACAATCTCTCGTGTGCTGGACCGCTTCCGAGACGAGGTCCTCTACTTGGTGTTGGCATGGCGTTCTCCTAGAGCTGCTCTGATTCGACGAGATCTTCGTCGACTTCAGTTCCGTAGTTGTGGTGTTGTGTTGGATCGAATCCGATTGGGCTGTCCTTCAGTTGTAGACCCATGCTGTGAAGTTTTGCCTTCACTTCATCGATCGACTTAGAACCGAAGTTACGGATATCGAGGAGGTCTGCCTCTGAACGGCCGACAAGCTCACCGACGGTATGAATACCTTCGCGCTTGAGGCAGTTGTATGAGCGGACGGTGAGATCAAGATCTTCGATTGGAAGAGCGAGATCAGCAGCGAGCGCAGCATCTTGGATAGAGGGTCCCATTTCGATACCTTCAGCGTTGACGTTCAATTCGCGAGCAAGTCCGAAGAGCTCAACCAATGTCTTGCCCGCAGATGCCATAGCATCTCCTGGCTTCATTGATGGCTTGGTCTCAACATCGACGATTAAACGGTCAAAGTCTGTGCGCTGTTCTACGCGTGTTGCTTCGACCTTGTAGGTCACGCGTAATACAGGTGAATAGATAGAGTCAACTGGAATACGGCCGATCTCTCCGCCAGCAGCCTTGTTAGCTACAGCAGTGACATATCCGCGACCGCGTTCAACGGTCAGTTCGACTTCGAACTTGGCCTTTGAATTGAGGGTTGCGATATGGAGATCTGGATTGTGAACCGTTACGCCAGCTGGTGTTGCGATATCCGCACCAGTTACTACTCCTTCGCCATTCTTGCGAATGTAAAGAAGTGAAGGCTCATCATTATCTGAAGAGAGGACCAAG
>CAIUIT010000042.1 GCA_903899375.1 uncultured Actinomycetes bacterium | reverse complement strand
TCTAATTTTTTGAGATACTTACCCCCTGGGAAAGCTAGCTAATAAGGGATGTGAACCGATGAGCAACGATCGCGTATTACGCGTCGGTCTGCTTGGCGCTGGAATCGTTGGCGCTGAAGTTGCTCGCCTGATGGTGGCCAATCAAGTGGATCTAGCCGCCAGAGCTGGAGTCGGGCTCGTCATTACTAAGATTGCGGTTCGTGACCTGAGCACTCCTCGTCCTGGAATAGATCCAGCGCTTCTCACAAATGATGCCGAATCAATTGTCACCGACCCCGAGATCGATCTTGTGATTGAAGTTATGGGTGGAATCGAACCAGCTCGTACTTTGATTTTGACTGCCATGAAAAATGGTAAAGCAGTTGTCACTGCCAATAAGGCTTTGCTTGCAAAGCACGGCGCAGAACTTTTTCATGCTTCTGATTTAGCGGATGTTGATTTCTATTACGAAGCAGCTGTTGCTGGTGCGATCCCTATCCTTCGCCCGCTCGCTGAAAGTTTGGTTGGCGATCACGTCGAACGCGTGATGGGCATCATCAACGGAACCACCAATTACATTCTCACCAAGATGCACGAAACCGGTGCCTCTTTCGAAAGCGCGCTAGCCGAAGCACAAGCACTTGGATATGCCGAGGCCGATCCGACGGCGGACGTTGATGGCTTTGATGCAGCAGCCAAGGCCGCAATCTTGGCAGGACTTGCTTTCCACACTCAGGTCACCGATGAAGATGTGTATCGCGAAGGAATCCGAGCGATTACCGCCGATGATGTCAGCGTCGCAAAGGCGATGGGTTTTGTTATTAAGTTGTTAGCGATCGCTGAAGCGAACGAACTTCATGGCAGTAAAGAAGAGACGATCTCGGTCCGCGTTCATCCAACGATGATTCCGGTGACGCATCCGCTCGCCTCTGTACGAGAGGCATTCAACGCGGTCTTCGTGAAGTGTGAATCAGCCGGTGAGTTGATGTTTTACGGTCGTGGTGCAGGTGGCACTCCAACCGCTTCAGCAATCTTGGGTGATCTCGTTGCAGTAGCGCGTAATCGCAACGAAGGAAGCCTTGGACCAACCGAGACTGATTATGCAGATCTGGACATTGCACCTATTGGAGTTAGCCGCACTCGCTATTTGATTCGCATGGACGTCGCTGATGTTCCAGGCGTACTTGCATCTGTGGCCAGCACAGTAGCTAAAAATGGTGTCTCTATCTTGACCGTGCGCCAAGAGGGCCGGGGAGCCGATGCCGAACTTGTAGTTCTTACACACATTTCAACCGAGGAGTCTTTAGCAAATACTGTAAAGGATTTGCGTCAGCTCGATGTTGTTCAACGAGTCGTCAGTGTTATCCGCGTGGAAGGTCTGATGTAATGGGTATCTTTACAAAATCAATAAGCGGCGTTCATCAATGGCGCGGAGTGATTGACGAATATCGAGTTCGCCTGCCAGTTTCTGATAAGACTCCAGTGATCACTCTGCGCGAAGGTGGCACTCCATTAGTTGCTGCCGCCGTGCTCTCCGAGATGCTCGGAAATGAAATTTGGCTCAAAGTAGAGGGTGCAAATCCAACTGGATCATTTAAAGACCGTGGAATGACCATGGCGATATCCAAGGCAGCCGAAGAGGGCGCTAAAGCAGTGATATGTGCATCAACAGGAAATACATCGGCCAGCGCCGCCGCCTATGCGACAAAAGCTGGTATGAAACCGGTTGTTCTCGTTCCTCAAGGCAAAATTGCTATGGGCAAGTTGGCACAGGCAATCGCTCATGGGGCAACGCTGCTGCAGGTAGATGGCAACTTTGATGATTGTCTGACCCTGGCCCGCGATTTAGCCACAAATTTTCCCGTCGCGCTCGTGAATTCTGTTAACCCATACCGCATTGAGGGACAGAAGACCGCGGCATTTGAGATCGTAGATATGTTGGGCGATGCGCCGGATTATCACGTCCTGCCCGTCGGTAACGCCGGAAATATCACGGCTTACTGGAAGGGTTACAACGAATACTTTACTGATCACGTTTCAACGAAGTTGCCTCACATGTGGGGATTCCAAGCAGCTGGGTCAGCTCCGATTGTCCGCGGCGAAATCGTGAAAAATCCTGAGACGATTGCAACAGCGATCAGAATCGGTAATCCCGCTTCGTGGCAGCAGGCGGTAGATGCGCGCGATAATTCCGGTGGACTTATTGATTCAGTAACAGATGAAGAGATCTTGACTGCATATCGCTTGGTTGCAGGTAAGGAGGGTGTCTTTGTAGAACCTTCCAGCGCGGCAGGCATTGCGGGGCTGTTCAAAAAGAAATCACAAGGTCTGCTTCCTAAAGGTAAGAAGATTGTTATTACTGTTACAGGTAACGGCCTGAAAGATGTGCAGTGGATCTTGGATGGTGCAGCAGCACCGATCATCATTCCTGTTGATATTAAAATGGCGGCAGCTGCAATGGGATTGCTGTAATGGCAGCGCAACGTCTCACATTTAAGGCACAGCTAGCGCAGGTCAGCGTTCCTGCTACCAGTGCTAATCTCGGTGCGGGTTTTGATTGCTTCGCACTTGCATTCGAGCTTCGCGATCGTTACGCGGCACAGGTATTAGATGAAGCGATCTTCGATGTTGATGTTTCTGGTGAAGGTGCCGATGAAGTTAAGCGCGACAAAAACAACCTTGTTATTAAGTCGATGCTCCGTGGTTTTGAATTTATGGGACAGAAGCCCCGTGGATTGGCTCTGCGAGCTCTCAATGTAACTCCGCACGGTCGGGGTTTGGGTTCATCGGCATCTGCAATCGTCGGTGGATTAGCACTTGCGCGCGAATTGGTATTGGGTGGCGATCAATACATGTCTCTCGAAGAGATGATGTTGCTAGCAACTGAACTTGAAGGACATCCGGATAATGTTGCTGCTGCGATTTATGGGGGAGCGACTATTGCATGGATGGAAGATATCTATGGAGTGAAGACGGGGCGTGCTGTAACCATTCCAGTACATCACGACATCAAGGCAATCCTCTTCATTCCAGAGAATCATTTATCGACGACTAAGGCGCGCAAACTTTTGCCGGAGACTGTTCCGCATCACGATGCGGTTTTGAACTCTTCACATGCGGCACTTTTGTCGATTGCTCTCACTTCGCGTCCAGATTTACTATTGACCGCCACGGAAGATTTCTTGCATCAGCGGTATCGCGTCGATGCGTATCCAAAGTCGATGCTACTCGTCGACAAGTTGCGCGCCGCTGGCGTAGCTGCGACCATTTCTGGGGCTGGACCATCTGTCATGGTGCTTCACACCGCTAGCGCGGGTGAGGTTTTGGAGATTCAAAAGGCAGCTCCAGCCGGCTTCATCTCCAAGGATTTGGCTATTTCACGCTCGGGAGTCGAGTAAAAGTCTAGGGAAAGACACAGAAATTTTGGTGGATAGCCTTTTTGGGTATCTCGCAGGCCTGTGATACTTTTGGGCATCGGAAGAAGGCCGCGCAAGAATGGCGGATATTTACCCTTAAACCGAAAATCATAAAAAGCTAAAAATTCTTATCTTAGAGATTCTTCAAGATATTTGAAGATGATCATCCGGAACTCCACACGGGAGCGCTGGCTAAAGGTAAGCAAATAATAGAAAACGGAACTCAATAACAATAATGAGCGAAACAACAATTAAAGAGCGCCCAGCTAAGGCTGCCGGCGAACTTTCCGCAATGCTTCTGCCAGAACTGAAGAAAGTTGCTGGACAGTTAGGTATTGATGGCGCCACAAAGATGAGCAAGGCCGATCTGATCCAATCGATTGCGGACCTGCAGGCTGCCAACCGGGAATCGGCTAAGGCCGAACGCGAAGCTAGGCGTTTAGAGCGTCAAGAGGCTCGCAATAAGAAGAATAAGACCGCTAAGACATCAGCCCCAAAGAGCGTTGATGAAAGCGATGAGAATGAAGATTCTGATGAGGCAGATGCTCCAGAGCAAGAGTCAAATGCTGGAAGTGAAAGTTCTGAGTCACAACGTCGCGACTTCAACGAGCGCACCGGCAACAGCAACGACCGCTCGAACCGTAATGACAGAGGCGGTCGCAACGACCGCAATGGTCGCAACGACCGCAACAGTCGCACGCGTGATCGTGGAGAGCGTGGAGAGCGTCAGGAGCGCGAAGTTCAACTCAGCGAAGATGATGTTCTTGTTCCAGTCGGGGGTCTACTCGACATCTTGGATTCATATGCATTTATTCGCACTCAGGGTTATCTCGCTGGACCAAACGATGTTTATGTTTCACTACAACAGATCCGTCGCTACGGATTGCGTAAAGGTGATGTAATTACTGGACAAGTTCGCCAACAGCGCGAAGGCGAACGTAAAGAGAAGTTCAACGCTTTGATTCGCCTTGATACTGTCAATGGATTAGAACCAGAAGCCGCTCGCGATCGCGTCGATTTTGCCAAGTTGGTTCCTCTCTATCCGCAAGAGCGTCTGCGCTTGGAAACCGAACCACATATTTTGACCACTCGCGTTATCGACTTGGTTTCTCCAATTGGTAAGGGTCAACGCGGTTTGATCGTTTCACCTCCTAAGGCTGGTAAGACCATGGTCTTGCAAGCAATCGCTAACGCAATTACAACCAACAACCCTGAAGTTCACTTGATGGTAGTACTTGTCGATGAGCGTCCTGAAGAAGTTACTGATATGCAGCGCAGCGTGAAGGGTGAAGTTATCGCTTCGACCTTCGACCGCCCAGCTGATGATCACACCAGCGTTGCCGAGCTCGCTATCGAACGTGCAAAGCGTTTGGTCGAAATGGGCCACGACGTGGTTGTTCTCCTCGACTCCATTACACGACTAGGCCGCGCCTACAATATTTCTGCTCCAGCTTCTGGACGAATCTTGTCCGGTGGAGTGGATTCAGCAGCCCTCTATCCTCCTAAGAAGTTCTTCGGGGCAGCTCGTAACATTGAAAACGGTGGTTCGCTCACGATCCTTGCAACAGCACTCGTTGAGACCGGATCAAAGATGGATGAAGTTATCTTCGAAGAGTTCAAGGGCACCGGAAATATGGAGCTCAAACTCGATCGTCGTTTCGCTGATAAGCGCATCTTTCCAGCAGTTGATGTTGATGCTTCAGGTACTCGTAAAGAAGAAATCTTGATGGGTAAAGAGGAGCTCAATATCGTCTGGCGTCTGCGCCGGGTATTGCATGCCCTAGAGTCTCAACAAGCTCTCGAACTCTTGTTAGACAAGATGAAGGGAACTAAGTCGAACGTTGAATTCTTGATCCAAATCCAGAAGACGACGATCAGCGAGAACGAGAACACCGGGTCTTCGGCGGTAAACGGAAACTAACTTCTATCTAAAACTCCACACTGCCCCGTTCCTCAAATCGAGGAGCGGGGCAGTTTCTTATTTGAGCTGCAGTTTTTCAGCCTGTCAGCAAGAGTTAAAGTGTCTTTTAGTGGTGCTAGCTAGTCTATTTTTAGAAGCTAATCGAATTTGGTAGTTGCTTGGGTCAATTAAATAGAAAATCTACCGCGCATATTTAATTTCATATCTAGAAATAATCGATGATCATTGAAAAGTTTTCTATTTATTTTCTCTTCAAAATATTTGTTTTCGTGAAGATAACGTGAAGATAATGTGATGATTTTGCGAGTGGTGATCTAAGCGCGAGGACTAGATAATTCTCTTACAATTATTTACTAGAAAGAATACCTACTCAAGAGAAATGAAATGCACACTTACAAAATGGTATCGAGCCCTTAAGAGATTTGGATGTGCAACATGAACATTGCAAAATCTCGAAAGTTCAGTCGAACGTGTGTGCAAATTGCAAGTTTAAGTTTGTTGATCGGTATTGTAAGTCCGATATCGAGCGCGATTGCATCGGTTGCAACAAAATTAGTCGTAACTACATCTGCAGCCGGCGCAACATCTGGTGCTGCTTTTACAACACAACCCGTAATAACAGTAGAGGATGCATCGAGCCTAACGGTCACTGGTGTAGCTGGAACGGTCTCTGTACGCGTAAATCTGGGTGGGCAAACATTCGGTACAACTACTGCGGTAATAAATCCAGTTACTGGAACTGCAACTTTTTCGGGTTTGGGAATTTCTGGTGTCGCTGGCACTTCGTACACGCTCACGTTCAGCGTCGGGGGTCTCACAAGCGCAACGCAGAGCATTACTCCAACTTTTGGAGCAGCCACGCAGTTGGTCTTAACAACTTTTGCGAATCCGAGCACCACCTCAGGCGCTGCTTTTACTACTCAACCGATAGTAAAAGTTGAAGATGCGGCTGGTAACGTCGTTACAAGTGATACTCGCACAGTTACTATGTCAGTTTCGGCCGGAGCAAGCCTTGGTGGCACTGTTGCGGTCGCTGCAATATCCGGAGTAGTTACCTATTCTGGAGTTACTTTTACAGAAGCTGCTGGCGGAACGACAGTCACTTTGACCTTTACCGGAACTTTGACGACTAGCCAGAACATTAAGCGCAACGCGGGAACCATCCCAGGCGCTACCTCAGTTGCAGCTACAACTGGAACAGTCACGGTCGGTAGCACGCTGACCGCAGGCGCTCTCAGTGGAACGGCTGGGGCCCCTGTTACAAATAACTTCCTCCAATGGAAACGCGGCGGAACTGCAATTGTTGGAGCCACGGCAGCGACATATGTACTGACTTCCTCCGATCTGGGTTCGACCATCACAGTCACGGGAACTCGAACAAATCAATCGGGATCTACATCGGGAACGAGTGCGCCTACCGCCGCAGTGACAAGTGGACCCGATTCACCAACCCTTGATTCGATTACACCTTCAAGTGCTCAACTTTCAGTTGCGTTCACTGCTCCAGCCACGACTGGCGGCTCCGCATTAACTACATATCAATATTCGACGGACGGTGGAAGCACATGGCGAGCTCGTGCCGCTGGTACCACCGCATCGCCTTTAGTCATTACGGGAGATAGCCCGACAAATGCCGTTCTCGTGAATGGGACTTCTTATAATGTTCAAATACGGGCGATAAACGCCATTGGTAATGGACTTTCCACAGGGACCATCGCGGCGAAACCTGGTACCCCAATATCCCTTGCAGCACTCGCTGGAGTGACCGCTCCTGTTACCGGAGCAACACCAGTGAGCAGCATTACCGCAACTGCCCAATACACCGGCACCGTCACCTGGTCTCCCGTCGTCGCCTCCACCTTCCTTTCCAATACCGTTTACACCGCAACTATTGCCTTGACTCCCATAGCTGGCTTCACTCTCACCGGAGTGG
>CAIUIT010000041.1 GCA_903899375.1 uncultured Actinomycetes bacterium | reverse complement strand
GCAATCGTTACCTTCTTAATAGGTTCCTTCGCAGCAGGCGCTGCACATACCATGACGCAGCTCATCGCTTTCCGTGCCCTACAAGGTCTCGGTGCCGGTGGACTTATGTCACTTACCTTCGTGATCATCGGTGATGTTGTTTCACCTCGTGAACGCGGTCGCTACCAAGGTTACTTCGGAGCGGTCTGGGGCTTAGCTACTGTTGCTGGTCCACTCCTCGGTGGATTCTTCTCCGACCATAACAAGGTTCTTGGAGTTACCGGATGGCGTTGGATTTTCTACATCAACCTTCCACTTGGAATCATCGCGTTGATTATCACATCTGCCGTATTGCATATTCCTAAAATTCATAAAGAGCACAAGATCGATTACTTTGGCGCTTTTATTTTGGTCCTTGCCGTCTCGGCCGTCCTTCTTGGTATTTCTGTTTATGCTCCAGAAGTTGGTTGGCTCAAGGCTAAGACCTTGCTCTGGATCGGCGGCGGATTAGTGTTATTCGCGCTCTTCTTGGTTAATCAAGCGAAGGCTGCTGAACCAATTCTTCCGCTCCGTTTATTCAAGAACCACACCTTCAACATCACATCGCTCTTGGGATTCCTCGTGGGTGCGGCGATGTTCGGTGCGATCGTGATGTTGCCGCTGTATTTCCAGCTGGTGAAGCACAATTCAGCCACCTTGTCCGGCTTAAAGCTGCTCCCGTTGATGCTTGGAATCATCTCGGCATCGATTGGTTCAGGAAAGTGGATTTCCAAACACGGTAAATACAAGATGTTCCCCGTTGCCGGAATGGTTCTCATGACCATGGCTCTCTCAGGATTGGTAATTCTGAGCGAAACAACTGCATACTGGCAGATTGCCGTCTTTGAACTCCTGCTGGGAGCTGGACTCGGATTCTCGATGCAGAACATCGTTATCGCACTGCAAAATTCGCTCGATGTCAGGGATATGGGCGTCGGAACCAGCTTGAACACCTTCTGGCGTTCTATCGGTGGAACTCTCGGCGTCGCTATTTTCGGATCAATCTATGCAAGTAAGTTGACGGGTTACATCACAAGTGGTGTCTCATCACTCACAGCAAAAAATCCAGCAGCACTTGTTGGAGCAACTCCGCAGGCGCTTTCTCAGTTGAGAAATAATCCAGCCGTTATGGCGAAGTTCACTCCAGAGTTGCAAGCAACGGTTCTTCACAGTTATGTGCAGGCTTTCCACATCGTATTCATATCTGCAGCGCCCGTTACTGCAATTGGATTTTTGGTTGCTCTTGCACTCAAAGCTGCACCCCTCAAGACCGGTGCAGAACATGCAAAGGCCATGAAGGAAGCAGCTGGCGAAGCTGTTGGTTAATAATCAGCAATAAAAAAACCCCGCGAGAATTCACTCGCGGGGTTTTTATTTATTTCGCTAAGGCTTCTTAAATAAGTAGAATGAAAGTACCGCAAAATTGAAGAGGCTTAAGCTTGCAAAGAGGAACCCAGTAAAAAATAAGTTGTTGGAATTGGTCGAAATGCTGAGTCCCAGCTGCGAAACATCGCCGACTTCGTGCATGCTGCGAGTGAGCGCCCGGCTATCTTTAATCGAAGCGAGCATTCCGCTCAATGAGAAGACCCCGCCCGCGGCAACCAAACCGAGGGTGAAGGCTTTAAGATCGAGCGGCGACTTATAGGTCAGCTTTCCGGTAGTCGTGAGAACTAAAACGGCGGCCAAGAGGATGGTGGGTGCCAACTGCGAGGAGATTCGCTGGGCGCGTTGCCCGTTCCAAATCTGAAGTAAATCCTTTTCGCGTAGTGCCATAGTCGAACCTCCGGTCTAATGTATTTGGTGCTACCTTACTACGGAGGAGATAAACAGAAGATGCATGCATGGACCTGGTTCGCTATCGCTGGAGTTTTCGTTGTCCTGGAAATTCTCAACTTCAGCCTCGTCTTCGCATCCTTCGCCATGGGTGCCGTTTTCGCAGCTCTCGCTCGATTGATTACGCCAAATGTGCCAGCCCAATGGGTTCTCTTTGCGCTAGCGACTGTTCTTAGCCTGCGCCTCAAACCGATATTAACCCGCTACATATTTCGCAAAACCCCTCCATCCGATACCGGCATCCGTGCCTTAATTGGCCAAAAGGCAGTTGCTACTTCTCAAATTTCCGATTCCTCGGGAACAATCACTCTGAAAAACGAAACGTGGACGGCGCGCAGCGAAGGCGGCACCATCGAAATCGGACAGAACGTGACCGTAACGAGGATTGATGGCGCCGTAGCGGTCGTGATTTTACGAAGTGAATCCCAAGTCAATTAAGGAGTAATGATGGCTCTACTGATCGGACTAGGCGTTGTGGTTCTACTCGCCATCCTCATCACGATTGGATCGATCCGCATCATTCCACAGGCTAGCGCTGGAATCGTCGAACGCCTTGGCAAGTATCACAAGACCCTTGAACCTGGGCTCAATTTAATTGTGCCAGGAATCGATCGCTTACGTCCCCTGGTTGACCTGCGCGAAAAAGTAGTCTCCTTCCCGCCTCAGCCAGTTATTACTGAAGATAACTTAGTGGTCAGCATCGATACCGTAATTTATTTCCAAGTTACCAATCCTAAGTCAGCTACCTATGAAATTGAGAATTACATCCAAGGCATCGAACAACTCGTTGTAACAACGCTGCGTAACTCTGTCGGTGGATTAGATCTAGAGAAAGCACTGACTTCGCGTGATCATATCAACGCAATCTTGCGCGGCGTCCTGGATGAAGCCACAAGCAAATGGGGCGTGCGCGTTAACCGAGTCGAGATTAAGGCGATTGAGCCACCTCCAAGCGTGCAAGAATCAATGGAGAAACAGATGCGTGCAGATCGCGATAAGCGTGCCGCAATCTTAACTGCCGAAGGTGAAAAGCAGAGTCAAATCCTTCGAGCTGAAGGAAATCGGCAGGCAGATATCTTGCGTGCCGAAGGTGAAGCACAGGCCCGTGTGATCAACGCCGAAGGTGAAGCTACGGCTATTGCCAGAGTCTTCGATGCAATCCACAAAGCTAATCCCGATGAAAAAGTATTGGCCTACAAGTACCTCGAGCAACTTCCTATCATTGCCAATGGCACCGCGAGCAAACTCTGGATTATTCCTGCAGAACTCTCTGGCGCTGCTGCTTCGATTATCAAGGCTTTTAAACCTCAATAATCCAACTCCAGTATCGCCTTCAACTTCTTAGAGTGCGTGTTTTCTAGACCTTTTACACACTCGCGAAAAGTGTTGAGTGCTTACACTCGTAATCTATTACGTATCTCATACCTGCCATCAGAGAGCAGGTATACATTGAATACATGTTGATCTGTAACCCAAACCCTTGTTTTTCAAGGACTTTGCAGATGTCGCACTTTGAGCGCGGCGCTATCATGCGCGCACCTTCGGCAGAAGTACGTGCCGGTGGAAAGGGGATCGACGCTGCTCGTGTTGGTAAATCACTCAAGAAGAGATCTCCACTTCTGGTATTGATCGGTGATCTAGATGGCGATCAATACTCTCGATTCCTTGCAGAAGAAGGTTTGGATTTTAAGACTTCGAGTTATCACGGAAAAATACGGGTGGCCACGATGTACCACGAAGACAATTCGCCCACAACAACCATCGTCAACGAAGAAGGTCCATCCATCTCGCAGGGGGAATGGGATGCATATCTGGCGGCGATTGAGCACGAAATCAAGCCTCGAGAAATTGTTGCTAGCATGGGAAGTTTCCCGATCGGAATTAGTGAAGAGAACATTGCCGAGCTAATATCCCTAGTACATCGAAGCAAGAGCCTGATATTTTTCGATGCAGCACCGCACTTCCTTATATGGGCACTGCGCCATGGCGCCGATATCGTCTCACCCAATCTTGATGAAGCCGAGGCGGTCATAAAGGGATTCTCAGAGGATCTCTTTCGAGGAGAAGACTCCAATGGGCAGACACGTGCCGAGAGAGCTGCATTGGCCTTATGCATCATGGGAGCAAAGCTGGCGATCGTACATGCCGGAGCCCTGGGCGCTGCCCTCGCATTTTCAGGAAAGACAATCTGGGTCCCCACTGTTGAAGTCATGGTCAAGAGCTCGGTGGGGGCCGGAGACTCATTAGCTGCTGGCTTTATTCTCAAGAGCGAAGAGCAAGGCGATGTTACAGAGATGGATTTGATTGACTGGAAACTCTCTTTGCAATACGGAACAGCTACGGCATCCGCTGCCTGTGAAATGGGGCGTTCGGGCGATCTAGATGCGATCCGCGTTCAACAATTATTTGATCAACTCCTAAAACTTAACGAAACCAGAAGGTGAGGCGCGAGATGAACATCGAGCAATTTGAGCGAATGAGGGTCGGCAAGGGATTTATAGCTGCACTCGATCAAAGCGGTGGCAGCACCCCGAAGGCGCTTCATCTCTACGGCATCGACGAATCGCAGTATTCCACGGAAGGGCAGATGTTTGATTTGGTGCACCAGATGAGGAGCCGCATCATTACTAGCCCAGTGTTCAACAGCGAACGGATACTTGGAGCGATTCTCTTTGAAATGACCATGGAACGTTTAGTTGAAGGGTTACCGACAGCCGAATATTTGTGGCATCGCAAGGGAATCGTGCCATTCCTTAAGATCGATAATGGATTACAGCCGGTGATCAATGGGGCCTGCCTCATGAAACCTATCCCCGAGCTAGTCACACGGTTAAATAAGGCAGTTAGTTATGGAGTCTTTGGTACCAAAGCCAGGTCACTCATTCAGGAATCGAACTCTGTTGGAATTGGCGCCTGCGTAGATCAACAATTCGAGATCGCACACAAAGTTTCAGCATTTGATCTCATCCCGATCATCGAACCCGAAGTAGATATCAAGAGCCCGGAGAAGAACTGGATCGAACATATACTCAAACGTTCGCTCTTGGATGCGCTGGACTCACTCGATAGTTCGCAGAACGTCATGCTCAAATTAACGCTCCCCGACGAAGCAAACTATTACCGCGAACTCACCCATCACCCTCGGGTCGTCCGAGTAGCGGCCCTCTCTGGTGGATATACCCAGATTCATGCAAACGAGCTGCTCGCGCAGAACGATGGGTTAATCGCTAGCTTCTCCAGAGCGCTCACCGAAGGGTTAAAGCAGCAACAGAATGACGGAGAATTCGACAACACGTTAGATCGATCAATTCAGCAGATTTACACCGCCTCTGTTAAATAGGGATATACCCTTCGGGAATGAGAATTTTGATTAAGGTTGTGCGTAACTTTGTCATTGTTGTCGTCGCCCTCTTCATTGGACTCTCCGCTTTCTTCCACTACATCCACTATCCCAATGTGATTGCAGCGGTACGTCTGGGATTGGCTCCCGCTTCTAAAACACCAACTCTGATGCCTTGGCACACTGTGGCGCCATCCACGACTCCTATAGTTTGGCCAACTGGGACAGAGCAGATGCCGGCAAGCGTGAAATACCAAGGGCAGAGCTTGACTTGGGATGAGTTCCTACAAAAGTCGTATACCAATGCATTTCTTGTTGTGCGCAACGGTG
>CAIUIT010000040.1 GCA_903899375.1 uncultured Actinomycetes bacterium | reverse complement strand
TTTGGAATCTTCTCGCGCGTAATTCATCTTTACCCCTTAGAAAGCTGAACTTAACCAATCGGCGATCGCCGGACGAGCTTTGTACCAAATATTGTTAACAATGTGAACACCATCATCGAAGAGCATCGTGGTACTGGGACCCTGTATCTCTTGTGCGATCAGTTCGGCCTTTGTTGCCGGCGACCAAGGATCGAGGCCACCAAAGACTTGTAGAACCGGAACTTTTACATCTTTTAAAACTCCGGCAAGCGTTATGGATTCCATCATGGCAGCAGGGTCGGCTCCCAAGTATTGGTATTGACCTGTACTGGTTAGGCGCTCCATGCCCGTGAAGCGACCGGCTGGTGAATACCAACTCGAAACCGAAACTAACGCCTTGATTCGCTTATCAATTGCGGCAGCCCTAAATGAGAAAAGACCGCCATAAGAAATTCCACACATTGCTAATCGATCTCTATTAATATCAGAGCGTTTAACAAGAGAATCAATCATGGCAACGATCGCCTTTTCATAATCAGGTCGCAACTTCATCGTGAGACTGACCTCACCCTGGCCTGGACCATCGAAGGCAGCAATCGCCATGCCGCGACGTAAAATGTGTTGGGCTAGATCGTAAAGTTCCTCTTTAGTGGAATCTGCCCCGGGCACCATGAGAACAATGGGGGGATTATCTACGCCCGCCGGCTTTTGAAGGTAACCATTAAGCGTGGTGCCATCAAAGGGCACCTCCAGAATTTCCATCGTGGGCTGCAGCAACGGCGCTGCCTTTGCCCAAACCGCTCCCATCGCTTTGAGCCCAGCCTTGAATTGAGGTTGATCGTGGGTAAACATGAAAGTCGCCCAGTGATAAATCAGGCCGGCGCGGACATATGCCTCTCCCGCTGTTATTAAGTGACCAGCCGAGAGCGCTCGATCTCCACGTTCTTCATGTTCTGCAGCTAGCGCGCTCCACTTCAAACACCATTGTTCGTAATCTGTTATATCAGCCTTGAGTTTTTCAAATTCCCAAGGCGAGACAGAGTTGGACAAAATTCGCCAGGTGAATCGTCGATACATCGATTCCAGGCGCTCATCATCAACCGTTGGATCTCCTGGCGTCATTCCACCGCTCCTATCTCAACCGTTGAGCTCTCTTTATTATGGAGTTAAATCGAAATTACTCCGTTTGCGTACTGCCGCCCAGATAAAGAACTTTCATTTGAGGATTCTCTAAAATCTCTTTTCCGGTGCCTGTCAGTCTGACTCTTCCCGCTTCCAGCACTACGCCGTGAGTGGCAAGGCCAAGACCAGCACGAACATTCTGTTCAACGAGCAAGACGGTGCGACCATGTTCACGCATCTGTCGTACATAGCCATACATTGCGGCGGCAGCTTTTGGTTCAAGTCCCATCGACGGTTCATCGAGCACAACTAGCGCAGGATCCAACATCAGCGCGCGTGCAAATTCGACGGTGCGTTGTTGTCCTCCGGAGAGAGATCCCGCCTTATCCTTCAGGCGATCCTTCACCATTGGAAACTGATCCAAAATTTCATTGAAGCGCTGTTGTACAATCTTCTGATCGTTTATTAAGAATGCGCCGAGTTCAATATTCTCGCGGACTGTTAGATCAGGGAATAAACTCCGTGCTTGCATAACTTGAACGATTCCACCTTTAAGGATAGCTTGTGGAGATTTTCCGGCGATTGATTCGCCCTGAAAAGTAACGCTACCTAAGCGAGGAACTAGCAGCCCACTTACAACCTTCAGAAGGGTTGATTTTCCTGCACCATTTGGTCCAACCACGCAGGTGATAGAGCCTTTTTCAACAGTTAGGTCAACGCCACGAAGGATGTCGCCCCCACCGTAACCTGCAAAAACTCCACTAAGGGTAAGCACCTTATTTAACCTCCGTCATATCTGTACCCAAGTACGCCTCAAGAACTGCTGGGTCATTTCGAATGAGCTCTGGCTTGCCTTCAAGAAGTGCGCTTCCTTGATGCATGACCGAGACTTGATCGCAGATTCCCATGACAAATTCCATATCGTGTTCAACGATAATAAATGTAACTCCAGTCTTGTTTAGCTCCTTGATTCGTCCACCCAAGTGCTTCAATAAGGTGGGATTAACGCCACCAGCCGGTTCATCGAGCAACATGACTTTTGGTTCGGCCACCATAATGAAGGCAAACTCCAGCAATTTCTGTTGGCCGTAAGACAAACTACCCGCAGGTTCACGAGCTAACTTGGTTAACCCAACGAAATCTAAACTTTCCAGTGCCCTAGCGCGTTCATCTGGCTGAGACCATTGACGCATTTGCGCTATGAGCCCGTGGCGTTGCGCCGCAATATGCACATTCTCGATAACCGTTAAGCGCGGGAAAATTCTTGTCAACTGAAAGGTACGGCCAATACCCGCTGCGAAAACCTCGTCTGGTGTGGAGTTCGTTATGTCTTTACCTCTGAAAGTTACCTTGCCAGAATCTGGAGTTTCATAACCTGTCATGACATTAAATAACGTGGTTTTACCCGAACCGTTAGGCCCGATCAAACCATTAATGGCACCCTCTTGGAAATTCATGGTGCAGTTCCTAAGAGCCTGAATTCCACCGTAATTCTTAGTTATGCCTTCTACTCCTAGAAGTGTCATTTGTGAGCACCCGCCTCTGCTGGACCCTCTGATTCGGAGTCAAGTATTCGTTGTTCCTTACGGACTACATGTGATCGCCATTTATCGGAAATTGCTGGTACCACCCCACCCGGTAGCAAGCGCAAGATCAGAATGAAGAGAGCTCCATATACGATCAAGAAGACGTTTGCTCCGCCAAATGTGATCAAGAAATACTGCTGGGCGCCAGAGATAATCAATGCTCCAAGTGATGGTCCCAAGATTGTTCCGAGTCCACCTGCGAAGGCCATTATCGAAAGTTCGAGATCGAAGGCAGGATCGAAGGAGAATTGTGGGTAAACAGATCCCACGAACATGGCGTACATGCATCCCGCGGCACCTAAGAAGATAGCCGAGATAACAAATGCCGTGAGCTTTGAATTTCGGGTGTTGATTCCCAGGCTGCGCGCGCGATCTTCATCGTCGCGGATAGCCAACAAACTTAGACCGAACTTCGATCGGCGAATCATAAATGAGGTCACGATCGCGATAATTGCCAAAAAGAGGCCCACATAATAGTAAGGAAGGTTAAATATCGATCCATCCCAAGGAGGTTGTGAAACTTCCAGACCTTGCGATCCTCCAGTCCAGCCACGCAGGTTATAAGCGAAGAGCTGGAAGATAAACATCAGCGCGATAGTCAGAACGATAAAGGTGTGCTTGCGAACCCGCAGAACAATTAACCCAATAGGGATTGCTGCAAGGCCAGCCAAGAACATCGAAACAGGGATAAGAAGGAAAGTCTCCCACCCTGGTGGAATCTGCCAATACGAAGCCAACATTGCAGTTGCGTACTGTCCAATTCCGAAGAAGACAGCGTGGCCAAGTGCGATATAGCCGGTATATCCCGAGAAGATATTCCATCCAGTCACTGCCATTAAGAAAATCATGGCAAAGACACCAATGGTTGAAATGGTTGGGTTATTGAAAACCAGTGGGAAGAGAACTAGCACCAAGAATCCCACGGCGAGAGCTCCAAATCGAATTGCTTTTGGCACTTCGTAGGATGGTGGAGTCGGGCGCTGACTGATCGTCGTATCGGTACTCACTGAGCTCGTACTCCCTTTTTACCAAATAGACCTTGAGGTCTAACCAATAGGACCAACATCAAAATCATGTAGAAAGCCGTTGAACCCCAAACTGGAGACCAGACGACTGCCACCACATCTTGAATCACAAGCATGAAGATGGCCGCGACTAGTGCACCACCTACGCTTCCAAAACCACCCAAGATCACGATAACCAATAGGCGAGAGATGATGTCGTAGGAACTAGATGCATTGAACGCATTGGTTGTTCCAAAGATCATTCCACCAATTGCGGCAAGACCGATACCTATGCCCAAGGTAATCATGGAGACTCGATCGGTATCTATTCCAACCAGACGAGCGGCGACCGGGTTCTGCATGGATGCTCGCAAAGAACGTCCAAATTTGGTGCGATATGTAACAAAATATAGACAACTGAGTAAGAAGGCACTCAGCAAGAAGGAGAGGACATAAATCAAAGGAAAATTGAGTTTTCCGATACGCAGCGAATTGTTGATGTACGAAGCATGAATCTGTACAAAACCACTGTTATAACAAATATCCAGTATGCCTTCGATCAAAGTGGCAACTGCAAACATTGTTAGAAGCGACATCACGACTTTATTCGTCTTAATCGGTTTAATTAAGAAAACATAAATGAACATACCCAAAGCGGTCATCAAAGGAGTCGTGAAGATCAACGACACAAATGGATCTATATGGAAATGTATAGTAAGTGAATAACTGAGATAAGCGCCCAGAACAATGAGAGCGCCGATTGCAAAATTCACGATATCCATTACGCCAAAGACCAGCGTAAGTCCTGCTGCCATCAAAGCGTAAAAGCCGCCGACGAGCACTCCTTCAATAATTGCCTGTAAAACTAACACGCTGGTAAGCCTCCCAATGTTGGTATCTCGTTTATTAGTGAAACAGGGCGGACTTTAGAGCCCGCCCTGTTTCGGCAATTACTTTTTACGCTCCTGGTGTAGTTCCCCAAGCGGGACGTAGCGTCTCGATTGGTGAAACCTTGTCAGGACCGCCTAGAGGCAATACAGGAACATATTGACCCTTCTGCCATTGGAAGACATAAGGTGCGGCTCCAGAGTTTTGACCATCTGCAGCGAATTGAACTGGCCCTTGAACACTCATGAACTTAGCTCCGGAGTGTAGGTACGCCTGCAATTTAACATTGCTGGTTGATCCAACCTTGTTAACTGCTTGAGCGAGAACCTGGCCTGCAGCAAACGCCTCTGGCACGTCGGCATTGATTGAGTTGATATCTCCACCATAGGTCTTGATATACAGAGCAACCATGTCCTTGTTACCAGTGTAATTTGATGTTGGAATCCAAGTATTTGGAACCATGATTCCTTCAGTGTTAGTAATTCCAACGCTCTTGGTGAAGTCAGCGCCCTGGTCGGGACCTGAAGCCATGATGAGCTGATCTGGGTTGTACTTAGCCTGAATGAAGTTTTGAATCATTGCATAACCATCAGGTGGCATCGTTCCCAAGATTGCGATCTTTGCGCCGGAAGCGGCAACAGCTGATGCGATAGGAGAGAAGTCAGTTGTCTCTGCTGGGTAGACCTTGTAAACGGCTTCAGTGAAGCCCTTCGCGTCAAGGTATGCCTTAGCAAAGTCCACCATTGGTTGAATAAATGGATCATCCATCGTTGCGTATGCAATTGGCTGTGGCTTCTGTGTTGCAGCCAACCACTTTGCATATGTAACGAGTTGATATGTGGCTGAAGCTGAAACGTCAAAGACGTTCTTCAGGCCACGTGAGAAGACGGATGGTCCGCCGCCGATACCTTCGAGCATTACATAGTGATAACGATTTGCAATGTCAGAGGCTGGCTTGGTCAACTTGGTTGAGTAGGGTCCGAGGACAAAATCAACCTTGTCTGAAGTAATAAATTTTTGATAGTTGGTTACAACTTGGGTTGGACTTGAAGCATCCGAAAGGAACTTTAGGACGACTGGGCGCCCAAGAATTCCGCCGTGTGCATTCTGCCAGGTGGCCCAAATTTTGTAACCTTGCTGGGTTGCTTTTCCGTCACCGGAGAAGTCACCAGATAGTGAAACTGAGATACCGATTGTGATCGGCTTTGGAGCGGCATTGGCGTTAGGGACTGCAAGCCCCGTAACAGCTAATGCCACAGCGCTAAGAGCAGCGCCGAGTTGAACTTTGTGTCGGCTGGCTACGCTGCCGAACCTAGAAATGTGCATTCTCTTCCTCTCGGTTAGTCACGATGTGCTTCCGGGTAATGTCCGCAATCGTTTGCAGAAAGTTATACCCGTCATCTACCTAAGTCAATGACTTTCTGTGGATTTAATACAACGTTTTGGTTGCGCTTAAAAGAGGACGATTGGGCGAATTACCTGCTTGGACTCCAGCGCCGCAAAGGCCTCATCGATCTGATCCAGGCTGTACTGGAAGGTGGTGAGCGGCTCGGTCTTTATGGCGCCGGTGGCCATCAGCGCGATCGTCGCAGGGTAGCAATTCGGGCTGGATCGGACTCCCAGGAGGTCAATCTCATCCAGCGCAAGCAGGTCGATCGGAAGAGTCGCTGTTTTCCCCCCGGTCAAACCGAGCATGGCGATTTTGCCACCGCGGCGAGTTGAGCGGAAGAGTTGTTCGACAACGGCTGGGTTGCCGCTGCAATCGAAGACGTAATCAACTCCCCGTCCATTGGTGAGGCGCCGTATTTCTACGATCGGATCGCTCTTTTCATAATCTACGACGGAATCACAACCGAGCTCTAGGGCGGTTTCGAGCCTAGCTCCGCGTCCAACAACAATCACTTGTGTTGCACCTGCTGCGCGCGCCACCTGCAACATCAAGAGTCCAAGTAAGCCGGGACCAAAAACAGCAACGGTCGAACCTGGTCGAATATCCGCGCGCCGACCAGCGTGGACAGTCAGCGCCGCTTGATTTACGAGCGCTCCAGCTAAATCCGAAACCGAATCAGGAATCTTGTGAACAGCGACTGCGGGTCGAGCTGCAAATTCTGCAAGCGCCCCTGGCGCGGTATGCCCATACAACTTAAAACCTGGATCTCGAACCCGCTCGCATAAGTTGTAGCGACCTTGGCGACACATCGGACATGCGGAACATCCGGCATGGTTTTCTGCAACGACTCTATCTCCGACAGCGAGACCGCTCTTTTCGGTACCAGCGCCCATTTTTACAATGGTTCCCGACCACTCATGACCCAAGATGAAGGGCATGCTGGGAGGCCACGTCCCCTTAAATCCGCCGTTAACAATCTTTAAATCGGTGCCGCACATTCCGCAGGCATTTACCCGGCAAAGTACCTCACCGTATTCAAGATCTGGAATAGGGACATCTATAACGGAGAGTGAACCGAAATCCGCTAGAACAGCGGCACGCATGGTCTTTGCTTCAGTCATTAGTGAGAAACCTTTCCTAGTGCATCCCAAACTTCCTTAGCCCGACGGACAATGTGATCTGCAACTTCTTCTGCAATTTCTTCAGAGCGTGCAACGGTCGCTGTCTCTGGGTGGCCAT
>CAIUIT010000039.1 GCA_903899375.1 uncultured Actinomycetes bacterium | reverse complement strand
CCAACATGTAGCGCTTCTCCCCCGTGGATGATGTGTGATCATCAACAAAGAGTGAGACCAGAGTCGTAACCGGCACTTCGCTTCTATGTTTTTCATGAGCAGCCCGCCCAATAAAGTCCTGTTCCTTCAACTTTGGACTCTGCATCCCTGCTTCAACTACGTTGTACTCGGTTTCGAGTTCTGCGCCATACGCGCGATAGCTCTTCTCCAAGCGACCCGTTGTGCCGTAAAGTCCAATTCCAGCAGGAATAAGTCCGTGGGCCTTGCCTGCTTCCCAAATCATCTCCCAAAGCTTGGCGCCTTGATCGATAGGAATGTAAAGCTCCCAGCCCAGCTCTCCGACGTAAGAGATTCGAGATGCCAGAACGCTCAGAGGTCCAACCTCGATCATCTTGCAACTGCTGAATTTAAAAGCATCCTTCGATAGGTCGTTTGTGGTAATCGCCGAAAGGATTTCACGTGCCTTGGGACCCCAAACTCCGATAGTTGTGTAATTAGAGGTCAGATCAACTATCTGTGCCGATCCATCTGCTGGCAACTGATCCTTAAACCACTTCTTATCTGCCATGCCATGCGCTCCACCAGTGACAACACGGAAATGGTCTGCGCCTAAACGCATGATGGTCAAGTCAGATTTGAATCCGCCGTTGATTCCAAGTACCGGCGTGTATACAACTCTGCCGATCGCAACATCCATCTGGCGCAGGGCAACCCTTTGCACGACTGATAGCGCACTTGGTCCAGTGACATCAAAGATTGCAAAGGCGCTGAGGTCAACGACCGCAGCGGTTTCGCGCATCTGTAGATGTTCAGCATTGATGATCGGTGACCACCAACGTGATTCCCATTCTGATGAACGTGGCATTACCTTGTCACCAAATTTTTCAACTAAATGCTTATTTGATTCGTACCAGAATGGACGTTCCCAACCAGCGGTCTCGTAGAAGACAGCTCCTAGCTCTTTCTCGTGAGCATAGAAGGGAGATAGACGTACGTTGCGGTTGCTTGCCCATTGTTCATTTGGATGGACGATCCCGTACATCTTGTTGAATCCTTCAAAAGAGCGAGCCTTTACGTGATACGTCATCTTTTGGTGTTCGTGGAAGCGTGCGACATCTGATGAGTGCAGATCGATCTCGGATTCCCCGAGCACCATCCATTCGGCAATTGACTTTCCGAAACCCGGGCCTTCTTTAACCCAAATTGCTGATGCTGTCCAAAGACCTTTAACTTCAGGAGTCTCTCCAACAATTGGATTGCCATCTGGTGTGAGAGAGAGAATCCCGTTAATCGCATATTTTTCACGTACATTCTCATCACCAATGATTGATGGCATCAGTTCGAGAGAGTGCTCATCTTGAATATCGAAATCTTCTTGTGTGAAGGGAAATTCCGTTGGGGAGAGAGCGGCTGCAGCGTTAGAAGGAATATCTTGTGGGGTATACAAAATTGGACGGTGCGCATATGAACCAACTTCGAGTCCGGTTCCATGCTGACGTTCGTACATATTGGTGTCCATGTCACGGATGATCGGCCATTCGATATCGCCTTTGGAATCCTTGAAGAATGGAACAGGGCCAATATCTTTCATCTGATGTACTGCAGGAGTGAGCGGAATATAAGCCCCAGCCATTGCAGCGAGTTTTGGACTCCAGCAACCAGTGGCAATAACGACGTATTCAGCTTCAATATCTCCGTGGTCAGTGCGAACGCGGGTGATGCGACCGTTCTCGACATCCATGCCCAAGACTTCGATATTTGCAAAAGTTTGTAGAGCTCCCATGGTGACTGCTTCTTCGCGCATAAGCGTTCCACAACGGAGGGAATCTACGACTCCAACAGAGGGGGTATAGAAGCCGCCTAAGATCACGGTTTCGTCGATATAGGGAACCAATTTCTTTATTTCAGCAGGGGTGAGGACCGCCGTATCTGCGATTCCCCAAGAATGGGCCGAAGACATGCGACGCTCTAACTCCTGCATGCGCTCGGGTGTTCGAGCGACTTCGATTCCACCACATTCTGTAAATGTTCCGCGCTCTTTATACTGGCGCATGGATTCAGCCGTGATGGCGGTCATCTCCTTAGAGTGATCCGTCGGAAAGATGAAGTTCGAGGCATGGCCGGTAGATCCACCAGGATTTGGCAGAGGTCCTTTATCAATCTGCACTAAATCGCGCCAACCTAGGCGTGCTAAATGATAAGCAACGCTATTTCCGACAATGCCGGCGCCGATTATCACGGCCTTTGCTTTAGTTGGAACTGTGCTCATAGTCTTCCTGACTTTCTTTTGGTAGTGGTTTACAGACTTTTGCGAATACTTGTTTCAAATCCTTCGATATGTTCTTGCATTGCCTTCGCAGCAGCGCTGGGATCATTGCGAGATATTGCTTCTAGAAGCGTGCGATGTTCGATCACTGCATCGGCCAACCCAGCTACTTGATCCAGGGCCAAGAACCAGATCCGAAGTGCATGGCCGTAGTAGTTATCCAGGGATGAAGCCAGAAATTCGTTATGAGTACATTGATAAATATGATGATGAATCCGTTGATCTAATCCAATTAACTTGGCCATATCTGGCAGGCCCTTAATCTCGTTAATTTCACTTATTAATGCCAGGGTTACAGCGTGATCGGCAGGTGTAGAACGGGATGCAGCGAGTTCGGCTGCCTTAATTTCTAAGACCGCTCTCACCTCGGAGATCGCAGCCAAATCCTTAACGTCGACGCTAGAGACGAACATCCCGCGACGGGGATACACCTCAACCAGCTTCTCGTTCGCTAAAGCGCGCAACGCTTCACGGATCGGAGTTCGTCCGAAACTTAGCTTGGCCATCAATTCACTCTCGCTGATCAAAGAGCCAGGTTTTAGTTCTAGCCGGATAATCATTGAACGAATAGCGACGTAAGCCTCTTCTGATAAAGAGGAACCCTCACGGGAGAAGATATGAATCGGCTGGCTCACAGTTGGATGATATATCAGTCTCTGTCGAATTGATACACAAATTTTCGCCGAGATTGGTCGCTTTTGAGCCAATAGACTCCGCAAATGAGCGAATATCAAGTAATGCGCTGGCGTGAGATCCCTTCTATGGTCATCGCCCGCAGCGGGCAGACCCAGATCAAAGTGGCGCTCCCAGCTAGATTCCAAGAGGCGATCGACGAGGCAGCCATGCGCCTTGGCGCCACCGGGGCGGATGACTACATCGCGGGATGGGCCCGAGATCCTTGGGTTGGTGGCGATGAAGAGCCCGACCTGCTCGCCGCCAGAATTACAGCTGAGTTAGAAGCTGAATTTAGCGAGGCAAAGCTTGGCGCATTTCTAGATTCTCTTGCGAAAGCGAGCGAGTGATGTCCTCTATATACGAACTTTTAGAAAAATCAGCGCTTGCCTCTGATGGAGCGATGGGAACGATGTTGCAGGAAGCTGGCCTCACCGATGGGGGCTCCCCTGAATTGTGGAATGTTGAAAGACCAGAAGAGATTGAGAAGATTTTGGAGGCTTATGCCAGCGCAGGCGCATCCTTCATAACAACCAACACCTTTGGTGGTACGCGTGGTCGCCTGGGGATGCATGGGCTGGAAAGTCGTGTTGAAGAATTAAATAAAGCCGGCGCAGCAATTGCGCGCAAGGTTGCCGACCGCCATCCTGGAGTTTTTGTCATGGGAGATATCGGACCTTCGGGTGATCTGATGGAACCGATGGGAACTCTGACCTTAGAAAGTGGCAAAGAGTTATTTGCTGAGCAAATCCGCGGACTTGTTGCTGGTGGAGTCGATGCAATTCTTATTGAAACTATGTCGGATTTAGGTGAAGTTGAAGCGGCTGTAAACGCTGCACATGAAGTTGCTCCAGAGTTACCGGTGATTGTCACATTAAGTTTTGATACTAACTTACGCACCATGATGGGTGTAAAGCCCGCCGCTGCCGTCACCCAACTTGCGGCAATGGGAGTTCGAATCATCGGTGCCAACTGCGGTCGTGGTGTTGATGAGATGCTTCTCATCGCAAAAGATTTGGTAAGCGCCAGACCCGAGGGAGTTTTCATCATTACGCAGTCCAATGCTGGACTGCCAAAATTGCAAGGGGATGTATTTATCTACGATGGTTCCCCAGAAGATATGGCCGACTACGCCCGTCAAATGGTCGAACTTGGCGTAAACATCATCGGATCGTGCTGCGGATCAACCCCTGCCCACACCCGAGCCATTGCATCTACTCTCTAACTTTTACTTCTCTAACTTATCTAAGAAGTAACGGATTTGAATCGCCGCTGCTGCACCTTCGCCTACTGCTGAAGCGAGTTGTTTGGTAGAGCCACCGCGCACATCTCCTGCCGCAAATACGCCAGGTGCAGAGGTGTTAAACATCTGATCGGTGGCGTGAACTATTCCGCGCTCTTAGTGCAATCTTTAGATAGATATTCCAAAATTATGCACCTTTCTCTTTTGTACTAAAATTACTTTATTTAGTACAATTTTGAAATGACCTCTTTATCGATTTCGCAGGCTCGCGCCGATCTGGCAGATGTCATTTCTCGCGCCCAGAAGAAGCCAATAACGATTTCCAAGCATGGAAAGCCCATTGCCATTCTCATTAACCCTTCCCTTTACCAGGCCATGCTCGAGTCGGTAGATGAGTTGGAAGATATTTCAGCCTTCGATAAGAGCATGGCCGATACCGCACCTTCGATACCTTGGGAGCGCGTAAAGAGGGATCTCGGTCTGCTTTGAGTCGCTATTCCGTTGAACTGCGGCCCCAAGCGCACAAGGAGCTGCTCGCTATTCCAAATAGAGAGCGACTACGAATAATTGGTGCGATTGAGCTCCTCAGAGATAACCCTATTCCCCCAAAAGCTATCAAACTCAAGGGTCGAGAGGGTTACCGAATCAGAGTAGGCAACTACCGAATAATTTATTCGTTTAATGCAACCCAACTAATAATTCTTGTTGTGGCCATCGGACACCGCAGAGAGATCTACTGAACCTCTTCGAGCTCTGCCGGTTCAACCGAGAGACGAGGTAAGCGCTTTTCCAGCCAGGCCGGAATCCACCAGTTAGCCGAGCCGAAGAGATGCATCAGCGCCGGAACCATAATGGTGCGCAGGACAAATGCATCGATAAAGACCGCAGAGGCAAGCCCTATACCAAACTCCTTGATGACCTTTTCTCCACCAAATACGAATGATGAGAAGACGGTGATCATGATCAGCGCAGCAGAGGTGATGATGCGGCCGGTCTCGGTCTGACCGACAATAACTGCCTTGCTATTCTCTTTTGTATGTAGCCATTCCTCATGCATACGGCTAACCAAGAAGACTTGGTAATCCATAGAAAGCCCAAACAAAATCGCCAACATGATCACGGGCAAGAAAGCTTCGATCGGCCCTGAACCGATGTTAAGCAATTTTGCTCCCCAGCCCCACTGGAACACTGCAACGACAACGCCAAAGGATGCGCCTGCCGCCAGCAAGTTCATTACTCCGGCCGTCAATGGAATAACGAAGCTGCGGAATGCCAAGAGCAAGAGTAGGCACCCGAGAAGGATGATCACACCGATAAAGAGTGGCAATTTTCCACTAATGACCGTGGCGAAGTCATCAAAGATGGCGGTTGTTCCGCCCACATAAATTGGAGTCGTGCTGCCAGCGAGAGCCTTTGGAATCACGGTGGAGCGCAACAACGTAATGAGATTACTCGTCTTAATATCCTGTGGCCCCGTTGTCGGAATTACTTGAAGTAATCCAACAGTTCCGTCAGGTGAAGAGATTATCGGGCTCACTTGAACAATCCCCGGGGTAGTAGAAAGAGCTGTCGCTACCGTTTGCAGCGCCGTCTTATCGGCTGGTGTTTTGATCTCTGCGATTACCTGCAGCGGGCCATTAGTCCCTGGTCCAAAACCCTTTGCAAGTAAGTCATATGCAGATCGAGTGGTAGTTCCCTTTGGATTATTGCCTTGATCTGAAGAACCCAGATGTAAAGAAAGATATGGAATCGACATAACCACGATGATTGCAATCGCACCAAGAGCTAATGAACGTGGAGCCTTGGCAACGGCACGTGACCATTTAGCCCAGGTGCTCTGCTCGTGATCTTTGACGGTGCCTGAGTCAATGCTCCTGCGAGAGCGACGCGAGTGAACGCGACGCTTCATCACACCAAAGAGAGCAGGCAACAAAGTAAGAGAGGCTGCCATAGTTACAAGAACTGTCGTTGAGGCGGCTACTGCAACCCCGTTGAGGAAGGAAAGGCGAAGCACAAATAGCCCTAAGAGCGCGATACATACTGTCGCGCCGGCAAATAGAACTGCGCGGCCCGAGGTGTCAATCGACTTGGCTGCAGCCTCTTCGGGATCTACGCCGCGAGATATCTCTCTGCGGTAACGCGAGACAATGAAGAGCGCGTAATCAACGCCAACTCCCAGACCGATTAATGAACCCAAGATCGGTGCAAAGCTGGCGATACCTATCACGTGAGTTAGCAGCGTGACGATCCCTGTCGCGGTACCCAGAGCCAATAGGGCAACGCCGAGCGGCAACAACATCGCAAAGAGAGATCCAAAGGAGATGAAGAGAATGACTCCAGCGGCGAAGATTCCAATCAGCTCACCGGGACTTCCCTTGGGAGCATTGAGTTGACCAACTGCTTGACCGCCAAATTCAATTTCGAGATTTGAGGTTGACGCAGCCTTGCCTGCATCTACAAGTGCTTGCACATCCTTACTCTTCAAGAGGCGAGCATTAACAGAGAAGTTCACGGGTGCATAAGCAGTTGTTTGATCTTGGCTGATCTGCCGAGCATTTATTGGTTCATAAGGTGAATTAACAGCCCCAACCGAAGATATTCCAGAAACCTTAGCAAATACCCCTTGCATCGCGTTTTTCACCGAAGGATCATTGACGGTTCCAGTCTTTACGTGAAAGACGATGGTCTCGGTATCGCCCGCCTTTCCTGGAAATGCTTTACCCAGCAAAGAGAGCGCCTTCATGGAGTCCGTACCAGGCAGTGAGAACGAATCGCTGAAGTTAGAGCCCACCGATTGCGCGATGGCGGTGATCCCAAAGAGGGCGATCAACCAAAAACCTATTACATAATATTTTTTACGGAATGCGAAACGGCCGAGTGCCTTCATGGGTCCCTTAATTATTTGTGAGAATTAGTAAGTAGCTAGGGCGCAATCTTACAGGTTCCCTCTGAGCCCGGCAGACCGACAAATATGAGTAATCGCTGTGATATCTCAGGCAGTAGAAGTTGATGCAGAATTCTGCAAAACCAACGCCCGTCCCGACTCCAATCGCGCTACCGGCACGCGGAAAGGAGAGCAAGAAACATAATCAAGGCCTAGCTCATGGAAGAAGTGAATACTGCGGGGATCTCCGCCATGCTCACCACATACGCCTAATTTAAAATCTGAACGTAGGGCGCGCGCCTGTTCTACTGCCGTATGCAGCAGGATTCCCACTCCCGCTTGATCCAATGACTCGAAGGGATTGAACGGCAAGAGTTCCAGATCTAAATATCGCGGAAGGAATGTGGATTCCACATCGTCACGACTAAATGCCCATGTTAACTGGGTGAGGTCATTAGTTCCGAAGGAGAAGAAGTCTGCATAATGCCCCAACCTGCTCGCGGTAAGCGCAGCACGTGGAGTCTCAATCATGGTGCCAATGGGAAAGTTTAGTTTCTGACCTGAGCCAGCAAATGTCTTTGCAATCTCTTCTTCAAGCGTTTCACGCAGATAGAGAAGTTCGCGTTGGGTTGCAACGAGTGGAATCATGACTTCGGGCTTAGGGTCGTGCCCCAATTTCTTTACTTCCAGATACGCATGGACCAGCGCACGCACCTGCATCTTGTAAAGCTCTGGAATCAAAATACCCAAACGCACGCCACGTAGTCCCAACATGGGGTTTGCCTCATGAAGCCGCTTCACGGCGGTAAATATTGCTTGTTCGCGCGTAGAAATTTCTTCTCCCAGAGCTTCGGCCCGCGCCATGCTCGCGCTGAGATCAGCCAGCGGTGGCAAGAATTCATGAAGTGGCGGATCGAGAAGACGTACCGTGACGGGCAGCCCAGACATCGCCATCATGATTCCTACAAAGTCGGCCCGTTGCAGGGGTTCCATCTCAGATATAACACCGCGCTGCACATCTTCATTCTCGGCCAATACAAGTCTTTCAACATAAGCGCGACGCGGACCCAAGAACATATGTTCGGTGCGACAAAGCCCCACTCCCTCGGCGCCCAAGATTCGGGCTCGAATCGCATCTTCTGGAGTATCGGCATTTGCGTGAACTTTCAGGGTACGAATTTCATCTGCATAAGAGAGAATTCGATCGACGGCCTTTACAACGGGCGATGCCTCATCGCTCGACGCAGCAAGTCGTCCCTCCAAGTAAGAGGTAACCGGGGAGGCGATAACGGGGATTGATCCCAAATATACATTTCCAGTGGATCCATCAATGGAGATAGTTTCGCCTTCGTAAACCGTCAAACTGCCGCAGGTAAAGAGATTGGCGCGCTCATCAACGGCGATCGCCTCTGTTCCGCACACTGCAGTCTTTCCCATACCGCGAGCAACAACCGCCGCATGTGAAGTCTTACCACCACGGCTGGTCAAGATTCCTTCAGAAGCAACCATTCCCACAAGATCATCGGGGCTAGTTTCACGTCGCACCAGGATAACTTTCTTGCCACTACGCGCCAGATCAAATGCTCGCCTGGAATCAAATACGACTTCACCGACCGCCGCCCCCGGCGAAGCAGGGATACCAGTGGCAATCGGTGTAACTGAACCAGTTAAATCAAATTGGGGGAACATCAACTGTGCCAATTGATCTCCAGTTGTACGGGCCAACGCCTCGTTCATATCGATCTTGCCCTCATCCACCAATTGAGTAGCAATCCTAAAAGCGGCTTCCGCCGTCCGCTTTCCGACGCGGGTCTGCAAAATCCAGAGCTTCCCTTTTTCAACGGTAAATTCGATATCGCATAAATCTCTGTAATGATCTTCGAGAAGCGTCATCACTCGTTCCAGCTCAGCATGAACTACTGGAGAAATCTCTCCGAACTCCACCAAAGACATTGTGTTGCGAATGCCTGCTACAACATCTTCACCTTGTGCACGCTCTAAATAATCGCCGTAACTGCCGCGCTCTCCCGTTGCAGGATCTCGAGTAAATGCCACACCTGTGCCAGAGTCATCGGTTAGATTTCCAAAGACCATCGATTGAAT
>CAIUIT010000038.1 GCA_903899375.1 uncultured Actinomycetes bacterium | reverse complement strand
TTGTATCGCATAAAGAGAGACTAAACTCGGTTGGTGGCTAATCAAGGGAGTGATCTTGCTCCGGTATATCTGCCTCCAAGCGGCCGGCCTCTCGGCAGCAACGCCACCTGGAAATTCGGCGCTTGGATAGTTATTCCTCTCCTTAATTTGATCACCAAGCCCGATTGGCGTGGCACTGAAAACATTCCCAAATCAGGAGCTGTGATCGCCATCAGTAATCACATCTCTTATGTAGATCCATTGATCTTTGCCCATTTCTTATATGGCAACGGACGTGCCGTTCGATTCCTCGGCAAGGCATCTCTCTTTAAGGTTCCGGTTCTAGGCGCGATATTGCGCAGCGCCGAACAAGTTCCAGTCGAGCGCGAGGTTAAGGGTTCGAGCGCCATGGCTCTGGCACATGCGGTTGCCTTTCTCAAGGCGGGTCATTGTCTGGGCGTCTATCCCGAAGGCACTCTGACTCGAGACCAAGACCATTGGCCTATGGTCGCGAAGACTGGATTGGCTCGGTTAGCGGTCATGACCAAGGCTCCGGTGGTTCCCTGTGCCCAATGGGGCGCTGCTGAGCTTCTGCCCACATATAGCAAGCGCCCGAAGCTTTGGCCGCGAACTAAGGTGACGGTCATCGCGGGAAGGCCCTTAGATTTTTCACAATGGTATGGCAAGGAAGATGATCACGAAGCGATGGTTGAAGCGACGGCTTATGCAATGAAGGCAGTAACTACTCTCTTAAGTGAAATCAGAGGAGAATCGGCACCTGTAGTGATCTTCGATCCACATGGATCAGATCTGCCACGTATCGGTAATTACAAGAAGAGGAAGAATAAATAATGGCGTGCGTAACTGTTTTAGGAACAGGCGCATGGGGGACGACCCTTGCCCAGGTCCTCTGCGATGCAGGACACGAAGTTCTGATCTGGGGTCGCAACGAGAACGTTGTTGAAGAGATAAATTCGTCAAGAAGCAACCATAAATTTTTACCCGGGATCTATCTCCCCGAAAATCTAAAGGCGACTACCGATATTGGCCTCGCCTTTCACTTTGGAGAATCACTGGTCCTCGCCATCCCGGCACAGAGTCTGCGGGAAAATCTACGGAATTGGAAAGTTGGCTTTCCGAAAGAGCGTCCCATCATCTCGACACTTAAAGGAATCGAAGCCGACTCGATGTCTCGCATGACCGAAGTGATCATTGAAGAGCTAGATACAGATCCTGCATATATTGGATTAATCACTGGACCGAATTTGGCGGGAGAGCTTTCTCTCCGTGAACCAGCCGGTGCAGTTGCAGCATCGACCAGCGCGTCGATACAGATGTTAATGGTTGACCTATTTACAACACCATATTTTCGCGTGTACCCATCGGATGATCTGATCGGGTGCGAGCTCGCCGGCGCGGCAAAGAGCGTCATCGCCCTTGCGGTTGGAATGACAATCGGCATGAATCTCGGTGAAAATACCCAAGCGATGATCATTACTCGCGGTCTATCTGAGGTGGCTCGCTTCGGTCAGAGCTACGGAGCAAATCCACTGACCTTCCTAGGACTAGCGGGGATGGGCGATATCGTTGCAAGTTGTGGCTCTGCGCTATCTCGCAATCGTCAGTTCGGTGAAGCATTTGGGCGTATCGGCAGCATCGAAGGTGCGCGCCTAGAGGTTGCAAAAACCGTTGAGGGAGTCGCATCGGCCTCCGCCATTCGCGAGTTGGCCCACAGAGTTGGTGTAGAAGTGCCTATTATTGAAGTTATGGCCGATGCGGTGACGGGTTCAATAACTCCAGATCAAGCGATGGAGCGACTCATGTCTGTCAGTACCCTGGCCGAACTATGATGAGCAAGAAGCGGGTCGCGATAGTTTTCGGAGGTCAATCCTCTGAACACGAAATATCGTGCATATCTGCCGGCGGAATTCTTGGCGCTATAGATCGTGAGCGCTTCGATCCGATTCTGATTGGGATTACTCGCTCTGGTAAATGGGTTCTTGTTGATCAATCCAGCGTACTCGCGATCAAAGATGGAAAGCTTCCAGAGGTTGACGAATCCCTGCCTGCGATTACCGCCGATATTCACGGATTTAGTTACAAGGGTGAAGCACTCAATATCGATGTTCTCTTCCCACTGCTACATGGCCCTTATGGTGAAGATGGCACGGTCCAAGGTTTATGTGAAATGGCTGGAATTCGCTACGTGGGTTCTGGAGTCCTCGCTAGTGCGGTGGCTATGGATAAGTCCTTTGCAAAACCGATCTTTCAAGCCAATGGCCTAAAGGTTGCGCCAGGTGTGGTGCTCACAAAGGGAGAATGGAGCGCGGCACAAATCGAAGGCTTGGTATATCCAGTCTTTGTAAAACCTGCGCGCAGTGGTTCCAGCCGCGGAACAACGAAGGTGAAATCATTTGACGGCCTTGCCGCGGCAATCGATCATGGTTTCGAGTTCGATACTAAGGTGATGATTGAAGAAGCGATCGTGGGTCGCGAAATCGAATGTGGAGTTCTAGAAAGTTCTGGTTCTGCCAATGCATCTCCGATTGGGCAGATCAAAATTCTAGGAAACCACGAGTTCTATGATTTTGAAGCAAAGTATCTGGACAACGCGACAACGGTGGTATTTCCGGAGGATCTGCCCGCTGGAGTAGAAACGGCGATTCAAGGCGCAGCGGTTACGGCATTTAAGGCTCTCGGCTGTGAAGGGCTAGCCCGTGTGGATTTCTTCTATACCGATGCTGGCGAAATCGTAATCAATGAACTCAACACGATGCCTGGCTTCACACCTACATCAATGTTTCCAAAATTGTGGGGACGCGCAGGAGTCACATATTCTGAAGTTATTACACGACTCGTTGATGCAGCCCTTTCACGTTCGGGCCACGTTACTCGTTAAGGTCACTGATCTCGATTGCTAAAGAAGCACGGTCTACTTTCATAATTTTATGATTTGGTAGCTCTTGCCAATCAGTTTGCGTCCAACCGCTAGATGCCACCAAGACCTCTTTGCCATCAGCGCGGTAGAAGAGATCGTAATAGCCTGGTAGTTCTCCATGCGGAATACGTTCGTCATTATGTTCGTTGACCACAAAAAACTCGGTAGGCGTTAAGAACATGCAATTTATGCTGGAGTAAACCGAATTCTTGCGGATGATATTTACAGCGGAGCGCAGGCCGCGCGCAACGCCATACTTCTCGATTTCGGTAACGATGAGATAGAAGTAACTCTCGCTATCGGTCTGCCCGCGACGAAGAGCCACATACTTAGGGTCAATGAATGGGTCGATCGATTCTGGCGGCAGAAGCGCTCCATTGTGGGTGAAGGAATAGTCGCGATAGGTAAATGGGTGGGTGTTTCCCTCATTAATCGCTAAACCGCCAGTAGCCCAGCGTAAATGGAGAAGCG
>CAIUIT010000037.1 GCA_903899375.1 uncultured Actinomycetes bacterium | reverse complement strand
CTTGTGATGAAGTTCAAGGTACCTTCGCTCTTACCATTGAAAACCGTGGATTCGAAGCACGCGTTTCATCCTCGGGTACATCCTTTATTGATTCAGAATGTGTTTCATGTGGCGCTTGTGTCCAAGCCTGCCCTACCGGCGCTCTGACCGAGAAGACGCTTCTCACCATTGGAACGCCAACCCGCTCGGTAATAACGACGTGTGCTTATTGCGGTGTGGGATGTTCGTTTAAAGCAGAGATGAAGGGCGATGAATTAGTTCGGATGGTTCCGCTGAAAGATGGCGGTGCTAATGAGGGTCACTCCTGCGTCAAAGGTCGTTTCGCCTGGGGTTATGCCACGCACGAGGATCGCATTACTTCGCCAATGATCAGAAAATCAATAACCGACGAGTGGCAAAAAGTTTCTTGGGAAGAAGCGATCGCATACGCTGCGACCGGGCTCAAGAAGATTCAAGCTGAGCTGGGCGTGAATTCAATCGGTGGAATTTCATCTTCTCGTTGCACCAATGAAGAGGTCTTCGTCGTAACAAAATTAGTGCGTGCCGCGTTTGGCAATAACAATATCGATACGTGTGCGCGAGTATGTCATTCGCCAACGGGGTATGGGTTAAAGCAAACCTTTGGCACCTCTGCAGGTACCCAGGATTTTGAATCGGTGGAGCATGCAGATGTCATCATGCTTATTGGTGCAAATCCAACAGCTGCTCACCCAGTCTTTGCTTCCAGAATGAAGAAGGCTCTTCGTAAGGGAGCATCGTTGATCGTTGTCGATCCGCGGCAGATTCCGCTGGTCCGTACCCCACATGTATCAGCCACCCATCATTTGCAGTTAATGCCGGGTACAAATGTTGCAGTCATCAATGCTTTAGCGCACGTGATTGCCACTGAAGGTTTAATCGATCGTGATTTTGTAAATGCGCGTTGTGATCTCGAGTCTTTTGCGCAGTGGGAAACCTTTATTCGCCTCCTTGAAAACAGTCCAGAGGCTCTCGAAGAATTCACTCGCGTTCCTGCCGAAACTATCCGTGAAGCAGCTCGTCTCTTTGCCGCCGCTCCTAATGGCGCGATCTATTACGGCTTGGGTGTAACCGAGCATTCTCAAGGTTCAACGATGGTTATGGGAATCGCTAACTTGGCTATGGCTACCGGCAACATTGGCCGCAAAGGTGTGGGAGTTAATCCCTTGCGCGGACAGAACAATGTGCAAGGTTCTTGCGATATGGGCTCATTCCCTCACGAACTTTCGGGATATCGTCACATATCCGATAACGATTCTCGGGCAATCTTTGATAAGAAGTGGAATACCACGCTGCAATCTCAACCTGGCTTACGTATTCCCAATATGTTTGATGCCGCGCTTGCTGGCGAATTTAAGGGTCTATACATTCAAGGCGAAGATATCGCTCAATCAGATCCCAATACGGTCCACGTGCATGCTGCTCTACGTGCCATGGAGATGGTAATCGTTCAAGATCTATTCTTAAACGAGACCTCGAAGTTTGCCCACGTCTTTCTACCTGGTACCTCTTTCTTGGAGAAGGATGGCACCTTCACCAACGCCGAACGTCGCATAAACCGCGTTCGTCCCGTGATGCCAAGTAAGACTGGCAAGAGTGAATTCGAAGTTACCTGCGACTTAGCTACTGCAATGGGTTATCCGCTGAGTTATGAAAATGGCGCTGAGATCATGGATGAGATTGCCGCAGTCACACCTACCTTTGCTGGAGTCTCCTTTGCCGCACTGGATGCTGCTGGAAGTTTGCAGTGGCCGGTTAACGCTGCTGCGCCTGACGGAACTCCCACGATGCATATGAATCAGTTCGTGCGCGGTGAAGGCAAGTTCATGCCAACTCCTTATGTCGCGACTGAAGAGAAAGCGACCCGTAAATTCCCACTCTTGCTTACTACTGGTCGAGTTTTGAGCCAATATAACGTGGGCGCCCAGACTCGTCGCACCGCAAATTCCATCTGGCACCCTGAAGATACTTTAGATATCCATGAAGCCGATGCAGAATTACGCGGTATCGCCGATGGAAGTTGGGTCAAACTGGCTAGTCGTGTTGGGGACACAATTATGCGCGCTCGTATCACCGATGAGGT
>CAIUIT010000036.1 GCA_903899375.1 uncultured Actinomycetes bacterium | reverse complement strand
CGTGGCGATATCTTCTTGCCGACGATCGGACATGCGCTCGCCTTTATTAACACCCTCGATAATCCAGAGATGGTCGGTGTCAATCCAGAAGTGGGCCACGAGCAGATGGCAGGGCTTAACTTCGTTCACGGCATCGCGCAGGCCTTATGGCAAGGCAAGTTGTTCCATATTGATCTCAACGGCCAGCATGGTCCAAAGTTCGATCAAGATCTCGTCTTCGGACATGGCGATCTGAAGTCGGCCTTCTTCTTGGTTGATCTCCTCGAGCGTTACAACTATCAAGGTCCAAAGCACTTCGATTACAAGCCAGCTCGTACTGAAGATGATGCCGGAGTGTGGGAGTCCGCAACCGCCAATATGCGCACCTACCTTGCACTCAAAGAGCGCGCGTTGGCCTTCCGTAAGGATCCACGCGTTATTGATGCCATGAAGGCTTCGCGCATCGATCAACTTGAAGTACCAACTCTTGCTGCTGGCGAATCATGGCGCGATCTGGGAGATGCATCATTTGATGTTGAACTAGCAGGTGCTCGTGGTTATGGCTATGAGAAGATCGATCAACTCGCTCTTGAGCACTTGATGGGTGTAAAGGCTGAGTAAGAATAATTAAATAAAAAACGCGCCTCTTGATGAGGCGCGTTTTTTAATTTGGTTTTACTAGTTGGCGATGTTTGCGCCTTTACGAGATATGGCGTCAACAGAAGCCGAGATCAAGAGAACTCCACCAGTAACAAGGTACTGGGTACCCGAGCTAAAGCCCAGCAGGCCCATACCGTTATTGATGATTGCTACTACAAGTCCACCAAGGATGGCATCGCGCAACTTTCCCTTACCTCCGAAGAGCGAGGTTCCGCCGATAACAGCCGCACCCACTGCATAAAGCAAGGTAGTTCCGCCACCAGTTGTTGGTGAGATTGAGTTCGACATCGAGGCGAAGAGCATTCCTGCAATTGCAGCCAGCCCCGAGCAGATCATGAAGGCCAAGGTACGTACGCGACGCACGTTGATACCAGAACGACGCGCGGCTTCAGCATTGCCACCCACTGCATATAAGTGGCGCCCAAAGACGGTGCGGTTAAGTACAAATGTTCCGATCATCAAAATCGCGAGAAGCACTGGAACCACGATCGGCATTCCCTTAATGCTGCTGTTGGGCGGATTGCCGCGTTGCATATTAAGAACATATGTAGCGCCAACTCCAAGAACGACCAAGATCACATTCTTAGTCAGCCAAACTTTAAAAAGTTCGGATTTCAAGTTCTTGCGACGACGGTGCAAGATGCGGTTTAAGCCCAATCCGACGTATAGAGCGAGACCGACGATAGAGAAGAGCCAACTCACGATTGGGGTCAGGTTGTTGTTTTGGACAGCGATAATAAAACGGTCCTGCAGCAGGATTGTTCCGCCATTACCGGCCATCAAGAGTAGAACACCTTGGAAGGCCAAGAAGGCAGAGAGGGTGACCACGAATGATGGAATGCGCAGACGGGCAACCAGGGTTCCCATCAACCAGCCCAGACCAACTCCGATGACGATGCTTACAAAGAGGGCGAGGTACCAAGGGAATTTATGATCGTTGATGAGAAGAACCATCGCAGCACCGCAGACACCTGATGCAAAACCAGCAGAGAGATCGATCTCACCGAGAAGAAGGACGAAGACCAGGCCCATTGCGATCACAATTACTGGTGCGGCTTGCGTAAGCAAGTTCGCCATATTGCGAGCGGTTAAGAAGTATTGAGATGAAAATGTGAAGACGAGGCCTAGTGAAATCAAGCCTAAGAATGCGGGAAGCGCTCCGATATCGCCAGCCTTGATCTTGGCCACATAATCGGAAAGAACAGTCTTTAGTGTTACCTCTTGGCTCGCGAGGTTCTCTGTATTGACGCTCATGCGTTAGCTCCCACAATTCCCTCAGATTTACCGGTCGTAATTAATTCAACTACCTGATTGGCTTTTACATTCTTGGTCTCAACTTGTGTTGCCATAGTGCCTAGGTAAAGCGGCGCGATGTAATCAGCTACAGCAAAGACATCGTTCAAGTTGTGGCTGATCAAAATAACGGCCAAACCATTATCGGCCAGGCGGCGCACCAGCTTCAATACTTGTTCGGTTTGAGCAACACCGAGAGCAGCGGTTGGCTCATCCAAGATCACAACCTTTGAGTTCCAGAGGACGGCGCGCGCAATCGCCACTGTCTGTCGCTGTCCACCGGAGAGGGATGAAACGGTCTGGCGAATTGATTTAACCGTCCGCACTGAAAGTCCATCCAACGTCTTAGCGGCGAGGGATTCCATATGGGTTTCGTTGAGAGTGACGCCATTGCGCTCTTCGCGACCCAAGAACATGTTCTGCACGATATCCAGGTTGTCACAGAGCGCGAGATCTTGATATACAACTTCGATTCCAAGAGTCGTTGAATCGCGCGGTCCGTTAATCTCAACCTTCTTGCCCTCGAAGAATATGTCACCAGATTCCGCGGTGTAGATACCAGCGATGCACTTAATAAGCGTGCTCTTTCCTGCTCCGTTATCTCCGACTAGCGCGGTGACCTTGCCCACGTGGGCATCGAAGTCAACATTTTTAAGTACGTGAACCGGACCGAAAGATTTATTTATACCACGCAGCGAAAGAATGGGTTCGCTCACTAGAGACTCCTGTCAAAGTAGCTGGGATTGCTTAAAAGGCTTAAGCCCTGACTATAACGAAAAAAACTGGACCGAAGAGGTTATCTTCGGTCCAGTTTCACGTATTTTGCTACTTGGAACTAACTGTTAAGGGGTTTTAGACCTTACTTAACTCCGTTAGCTGCGCAAGCGGCTGCACCAGCGATGGCGCAAATCTCAGCAGCTGTACGGAACTTGTCCTTAACAGTTACTTCGACGTTCTTCTTTGTGATTGTTGTTGGAATCAAGAGAACTGACTTAACTACGCGAGTTCCGTCCTTGACTGTGCCGTTTGTCTTTGCAGCTGTTCCCTTAACCAATGAAATTGCAAGTGCTGCAGCTCCATTAGCTTCTTGTGAGATTGGCTTGTAAACGGTGTTTGAAAGGTCACCAGTCAAGATAGCTGCAAGTCCAGCAGGAGATGCATCTTGTCCAGATACGCAAGTCTTTCCGTTGAGGTTGTTCTTCTTAAGAACAGCGACAGCTGCAAGGCCAAGGCCTTCGTTAGCTGAAACTACAGCGTCAAGCTTTCCGCCTGCCTTTGTGAGCTGTTGTTCGAAGATTGTGCCGCCGAGGGTGTTATCCCAGTTAGCGACTGACTTGTCATCAACAAGTGTTCCGCCGGTTGCCTTGAGGTATGGACCAACGATTGAAGCAT
>CAIUIT010000035.1 GCA_903899375.1 uncultured Actinomycetes bacterium | reverse complement strand
CCAGATAAGCGCATTGCATACGAAGCTGCTGTTCACTCAGCAATGAATGAGCCTGCAGAAGGCGCTACAACTCTTAAGAAGAAGGCCGCTGACAAATTAGCTGCCAAGGCAAACCCTGTAGTCGTCGAAGAAGCAGTGGAAGTTGCTCTAGAGACCGCTGTTGATGCTGCAGTCGAAGAAGTAGTTGCTGAAGTAGTTGCCGATGTCCAAGCCACTGCAGAAGTTGCTGAGGCACTGGTTCCAGCTATAGAGACTGCGTCAGAAGAAAACTTGCCTGAAACTCCAGTTGTCGCTGAAGTTGTGACCGAAGCGGCTGCTGAATAACCATGATTGACGAGGCTCTCGAACATCTCGTAAAGGGAATCGTTGACAATCCTGAAGAGGTTGTCATTACTGAGAAGACTCATCGCCGTGGAACGACTTTAGAAGTGCGCGTGCATCCAGAAGATATTGGCAAGGTGATTGGTCGTAATGGCCGCACCGCACGTGCGCTTCGCACAGTCATCAGCGCAATAGCTGGTCGCTCAGTTCGAGTAGATCTCATCGAGGCTGACGAGGCTCGATAACGATGTTGCTCGTCGTCGGCCGAATTGGCCGGGCGCACGGAGTGCATGGTGAAGCCACCATCGAAGTTCGTACCGACTTACCGGATGAACGTTTTGTTGTTGGTGCGCGTCTAATTACTGATCCCGAATCAAATGGTCCTTTGACCATTGAATCGGCGCGCGATCACAACGGAATCTTGCTCCTTAAATTTTTGGAAGTGAATGATCGCACTGCCATTGAAAAGGTGCGTGACACCCTGCTGCTCGCTGACGTTGATATGAGTGAAGAAGCGGCATTCGAAGATGAATACCATGTTCAGCAATTGATCGGCTGCGATGTTGTACTTCAATCTGGTCTGAAAATCGGAGAGTTAACTGACGTTCTCAATCTGCCGGGACAAGATCTACTTGCTATCAAGGGTGAGCGTGGCGAAATTTTGATTCCTTTTATTGCCGAGTTCGTCCCTGAAGTTGATATCGAGAATCGAAGGATTGTCGTACTTCCGCCTGAAGGACTCCTTGAGCTCCATGATTCCCCTGAGCAGGAGTTAAGAGATGAGTAAAATCTCTTTTGATCTCATCTCGATCTTCCCTGATTACTTTGCGCCGCTCAAACTCTCGTTAATCGGCAAGGCCGAAGAGAACGGCTTGGTTGAGATTCGCATCCATGATCTGCGTGAGCAAGCCCATGGAGTGCATAAGAGTGTAGATGACACCCCTTATGGCGGTGGAGCAGGGATGGTTATGTCGCCAGAGCCCTGGGGCAAGGCTATTGATCGAGTTCTTCAAGATTCAACTGCGGCTATCCACGATCTGATTATTTTGACTCCCGCTGGCGAAAAACTGACCCAGAAGTTAGCCGAGGAACTTTCGCATAGCGAACACCTCATCTTCGCGTGTGGGCGTTATGAAGGAATTGATTTTCGAGTCACCGAGTACTACCAGACGCTTCCCAATGTACGGGTGCGTGAGCTCTCAATTGGAGATTATGTTTTAGGTGGGGGAGAAGTCGCCACCTTGGTCACGATGGAAGCAATCATCCGTCTGATTCCAGGAGTACTTGGCAATCCGGAGTCATTGGTAGAGGAATCGCATAGCTTGCCCGATGAGGTAGTTGAATATCCAAACTTTACCAAACCTGCCTCTTGGAGGGGGATTGAGGTGCCAGAGGTGCTTCTGTCCGGCAACCATGCGCTCATCAAAGCCTGGCGTGCCGAGCAAGCAGCACAACGAACTGCGAAGTTGGGCCGCCAAACTCGCGAGTAACCCGTACCTGCAGGGTACCTTTCTTCCATTGCTTCACATCGTAAGAGGAGTTAGTCAATGGCCCAGATCGATCCCAAGATTCAGACGCGATTGATTCGCGATCTTGAACCTGCTGTTGCGATCGAGATCGAGCGTCATATTAGGACGACTAAAGATTGGTATCCGCACGAGTATGTCCCATGGTCAGAGGGTCGTACCTTTGCCGGGCCACTTAACGGTGATGCATGGGAAGCCAAAGATTCAAGACTCACTTCGATTGCCCAAGATTCATTGGTACTCAATTTATTGACTGAAGATAATTTGCCTTCGTATCACACAGAAATTGCCTTTGCGACGAGCCGTGATGGTGCGTGGAATACCTGGATCAACCGTTGGACCGCCGAAGAGGCTCGACATGGAATTGTGCTGCGCGATTATTTGATGGCCACTCGTGGAGTTGATCCGATTGAGCTAGAAGATCTGCGCATGGCGCATATGCAAGTTGGATATCAAACGCCTTACCCAAATGACATGTTGCACACCATCGCATATGTGACTTTCCAAGAACTTGCTACCCGTATCTCGCATCGCAACACTGGTCGAATCTCTGACGACCCAATTTGCGAGGGAATGTTGGCGCGCGTAGCGCTCGATGAAAACTTGCATATGTTGTTCTATCGCAACTTAATCGCCGCTGCGATCAAACTGGAGCCAAATGCTGCCATGTGTGCGATCAAAGATGTATTGATTCACTTCCAGATGCCAGGTGCAGGAATGCCAGGATGGGGACGTAAGTCGGTACAGATTGCTCTCGCCGGTATTTACGATCTGAAGCTCCACCTAGAAGATGTCGTTCTTCCCGTGCTGCGGGCCTGGGGAATTTTCGAACTTGAAACGTTGACAGGTGAGGGTGCGGCTGCCCGCGATGAGTTAGCTGCTTATATAAAGAAGAGCACCAGCGATGTTGCTACCTTTGTCGATAAGCGTGAAAATCACTTTGAACGGTTGATTGCCCGCGGGCAAGAGCCAATTCGCCTGCTTTAAGAGGGGTACAACTTAAACTTTCCAGAGAATCAAGGGAATAAAGGCGACACGCCGAGCGTTAATTAGCCAAGACAGGGCTTTATAAGACACTATCCGCCCTGTTAGGCAGTTCAGCTTCCACCAGTGAGGTGAATGCGTGCTGTAGCAATTAGACGCGAAGGAGGTGCACCATGGCAACCGATTACGACACACCCCGAAAGACGGATGAAGAACTTCATGAGGAATCCCTTGAAGAGTTAAAAGCCCGTCGAGCAGATGCTCAATCAGGACAAGTTGATATCGATGAAGAAGATGCCGCGGAGAACCTAGAACTTCCCGGTGCTGATTTATCTGGCGAAGAGCTGACCGTTCGAGTTGTTCCAAAGCAGACCGATGAATTTACTTGTTCACGTTGCTTCCTCGTTCACCACACTTCCCAATTAGCAAAGGGTGAAGGCGCCAAGGCAGTTTGCAAGGATTGCGAATAGTTTTGTCTTTAATCTTTATCTTGAAGCGCAGCCGCCAGCGGTTGCGCTTTTTTACTGCTTATAAGCCAGTAAGGGGTCGGATCATTGGGGTCATTGATCTCGACCTTAACCCCGCGTGAGAGCCAGAAGCGCAGCGCCATATATCCGGCCGGGTCTGAGAGCGGACCGCGTAATTGGCGCATCTGCTCGGCTGTGAGAGCTGTGATAGTTCCCAGGTATTTTCGATCAATATGGGCGCTCCCAACCTTTAACTGCTCATTAGTTACTTCAACTGTGAGAATGGTGCGCTGCGATAGCACGAGCAAACCAATGAACTGGACGATCATTGAAGTCCAACCCCAGCGCGTACCGAGCGCAGCCCAGAAGGCTAGCGCGAGCGTGGCGGCGAGAAAGAGCAGAAAGAGCCAGAGCCAGATCGGCCATGGGGATCGCTCCTTATAAATTCTGGAGTGTTTACTCATGCCCTAACGCTACCCGCTAGCAGGGGGCAATTCCTTACGCCCATGCGAAACCATTAGGCTTAGGAAATGAGTCGAGTAGCGAGTACAACTCCACCACCTGATGCAGTGGTTCCAGATAGACATCCGTTAGCTCCGGCCCCAGGTACCCAAATTCCATCTCATTACGCAAATTGTTTCGGCTGCGGTGAGTTACATCCGACAGGTTTACATCTCGTTGCGCATGCCGGCGAAGGGCAGAACATAACGGCGATCTTCACCGTGACGACCAACCATCAAGGTGCACCAGGGTTGGCGCATGGCGGACTTCTCTCCCTCGCATTTGATGAAGCCCTAGGAAAGTTGATGTGGCTCATACGCGCACCAGCCGTAACAGCGCATTTAGAAACAGACTTTGTTCTGCCAGTGCCGGTAGGGAGCAAGTTGTATATCACCGCGCAGATCACTGGACAATCAGGTCGTAAAGTTTATGCCGAAGCACAGGGGCACCTAGAATCTTTCGAAGGGCCAGTCGCAGTACGCGCAAGTTCTCTTTATGTCATTGTTCCGATGGCTCATTTCTTGGAGAAAGCGCCTAAGGAATTTATCGATCACATCCGTGAAAATCCCAAGTTGCTAGCTTTCGTAGACCCTGATTTCGAGATCAATCCATGAACGGCGTAGAAGTACTCGTGAAGCGCTTGTATCCAGATGTTCCCCTGCCTGCGTATGGAAAGCCTGGAGATGCAGGTGCAGATATCACAACGCGCGTAGATGTCACGATTGAACCGGGGGAGCGACTTCTGGTTCCAACAGGACTCTCTATTGCCCTACCCTTTGGTTTCGCCGCCTTTGTCCATCCCCGTTCTGGACTTGCTATAAAGCATGGGGTATCCATGGTTAATACGCCCGGCACTGTTGATGCAGGCTTTCGTGGTGAGCTACAAGTTATTTTGATCAACCATGATTTGCGAGAAGCTATCTCATTTAAAAAGGGTGATCGGATCGCGCAACTTGTCATTCAGCGAGTTGAAGCTGCGCAATTTATTGAGGTCGATGAGTTACCTGGTTCAGAACGCGCAAGTGGCGGTTTTGGTTCGACTGGTACGGCGTCGAAATGAGTTATGAAGGCCATTTAGAAGATCAAGCAAAAGTCCTAGGAGCCCTTGGCGGAACACGTGGCTTGCTAGACAGCGGCTTGCCATCGATCGTTTTCCTCATCGTTTTCAACATTACACATAGTCTCAATAACTCTGCGATTACTGCAATTGCTCTCTCGATTCTCTTCGCCATCGCTCGTTTGATAAGGCGCGAAACGTTGCAGCATGCAATCTCGGGAGTGATCGGAGTTGCGTTCTGCGCGCTACTCGCTCGTCATACAGGCAAGGCAGCTGATTTTTATCTGCCTGGCCTCATCATCAATGTGATTTATGGAATTGTATATAGCGTTGCAAACATTGCAGGTTGGCCGGTGCTCGGTCTCCTACTTGGGCCGGTGCTCGGTGAAAACCTCGGCTGGCGTAAAGTGCCCGCGCGCAAAAGCGCTTACCTTCGCGCTGGATGGCTCTGGGTTGCACTCTTTGTTTCGAGATTGCTGGTGCAGTATCCGCTCTATCGAACAAATCATATTAATTGGCTGGGTACCGCTCGCTTAATCATGGGCACCCCATTGTTCTTATTAGTCGGCTGGGCAACCTGGTTGATCTTGAGAAAAGTACCTACAGCAAAGCCGGAATTAAAATCCGAGTAGGCAATCTTTCAAGAGCGCCTCTGCTGCAGAGGTTGAAACAAAGATCAACTCATCACCGCTGATCAACATATCTTGATCCTTAGGCGTTATGACATGACCGTCACGAACAATCGAGGCAAGAGAACTTCCGGCGGGGAATGCAATTTCTCCCACAGTTTTACCGGCGGCTTTGGCGCCATCTGGCAAGGTAATTTCAACGAGATTGGCTCCGCCACGCTTGAGCGAGAAGAGTCGAACTACATCACCTACGGTTACGGCTTCTTCAACAAGGGCAGAGATAATTCTTGGAGTAGATACCGCAACATCTACACCCCATGACGAGTCAAAGAGCCATTCATTCTTTGGGTGGTTGATGCGGGCAACAACGCGTGGAACTCCATATTCAGTCTTAGCGAGCAGAGATGAGACGAGGTTGACCTTGTCATCGCCGGTGGCGGCTACAAGAACTTGGCAAGTAGAGAGCTTTGCATTATCCAGCGAAGAGATTTCGCAGGCATCGGCCATGAGCCACTCAGCCTCCGGGACGGTATCCATCTTGAGTGCTTTAGGGTCACGGTCAATTAAGAGAACGTGATGCTTGTTCTGGATCAATTCGCGAGCAATAGCTCGTCCGACATTTCCTGCTCCAACGATTGCTATCTTCATGAGGTCGCCTTAATTCACTTCTGGTTCGCGGGAGAGAATCTCATCGAGCTTAGAACGATCCGCCTCCATAAGAGTTACGTGGACGAGATCACCTTCTTGTAAAACAGTATGACTATTAGGAATCAGGCCTTCGCCGAGGCGAGTAATAAATGCTACGCGCGCGCCAGTTGCTTCTTCGATGAGAAGTGCGGGGCGGCCAAACCAAGCGCGGTGTAGTGAAACTTCACAGAGCTGCACGGTGCCACTCGCGTCGCGCCATTCAGATTGCGATCCTTCAGGTGCCAATCTGCGCATCATCTGATCCGTAGTCCACAGTACGGTGGCGACAGTTGGAATTCCTAGGCGCTGATAAATTTCGGCCCGCTCTGGGTCATAAATACGGGCGACGACATTTTGAACGTTATAGCGTTCGCGCGCGACGCGCGCTGCAAGAATATTTGAATTGTCGCCATTAGAAACGGCGGCGAAAGCGCCAGCGTTTTCGATGCCAGCCTCTAAGAGAATATCTTGATCGAAACCCACTCCAGCGACAGTGCGTCCTTGGAAGTTAGGTCCTAGTCGGCGGAAGGCCTCACGATTTTGATCGATAATGGCGACAGAGTGCCCCGCGGCCTCTAAAGCCTTTGATAAGCCTGCACCTACGCGACCGCAACCCATTATGACTACATGCACGGAGAAGAACTTACACCACGCCCCCGCTTGATGGTTAGGAACTGGGGGTGCCCAGCAGAGCATAGAATTGGGAAATGGATGCTGCAGTACCTACGGGTGAACGTTTAAAAGTTGGCCAGCAGGTAACTGTTGATATCGAAAAGATCGCCCACGGGGGCCACTGTGTCGCTCGTTTCGAGGGGCAGGTCGTCTTTGTGCGATACGCCATCCCGGGCGAAAAAGCACTTGTCGAAATCACCTCGGTAAACTCCAAGATGGCCCGTGGGGATGCGATTTTGATTAATACACCCTCCGAACATCGGGTTCCAGCTCCCTGTGAATATGCTCGGCCTGGCGGTTGTGGGGGCTGCGATTTCCAACATATTGATCTGGACTACCAAAGAGAGCTTAAGGCTCAAGTAATTATGGAGCAGTTCTCCCGAATGGGAGGCATCGAAGTCGATTGTGAAGTTCGCGCGGTCGAACCTTCGGATGGATTGCATTGGCGCACCAGAATGGATTTTGCCATTGGAGACAATGGGAAGATTGGTTTCTACGCCGCTCGGAGCAACGAGGTTATTGAGATCGACGACTGCGTAATTGCAGATGCCGCGATGAATGTGGCGCAGCTTTCCAAGCGTCATTGGAACGGTGACGATCGCATTGAGGTCGCATCAACGAGCACGGGTCAAGTCAGCGTTACTAGAGCTGGACGAAGTATTTCTGGCCCAACTCAACTCATAGAGAAGGTAGATGGGGTCACCTATCAAATTTCACCACAGAGTTTTTGGCAGGCACACACCAAAGCGCCAGTAACTTTAATTGCCGAAGTAATTTCAAAATTGGAACTGCAGCCAGGGGAAGTTGTCTGTGATCTATATGGGGGAGTCGGACTTTTTACCGCCGCGATGGCAGCAAAGGTGGGAGCGAGCGGAAAGGTCCATCTCATTGAAGCAGACCGTCGGGCCATCGGTGATGCCCAAAAGATTTTCAAAGGCTCAAAAAATGTAGAGATTCACCCAGGTACTGTCGAATTTCGTCTGCCGAAGATTTCTGATCCTGATGTGATTCTGCTCGATCCACCTCGCACTGGGGCTGGCGAAGAGGTAGTTACGGTGATGACTCGGACGCACCCACGAGCGATCGTCTATGTTTCCTGCGACCCGGCATCTCTGGCTCGCGACGCCAAGCTCTTGCTCGCCTCCGGTTATCGCATGGACTATCTAGTCGGCTATGACCTATTTCCACAGACTCAGCACGTTGAGTGTGTGGCGCGTTTCATCCCTGCCTAACGGGTGCTCCTCTAGCCTGATTGTGAGCGTGGGATAGGATTTAGCCACGATGAGCAAAAATTCCTTTAACGCGAAGAGCAACCTCGAAGTTGCTGGCACCACTTATGAGATCTTTGAGATCACCGGACTTGAAGGGGCGGCGACTCTTCCCTTCAGCCTTAAGGTGCTGTTAGAAAATTTATTGCGCACAGAAGACGGCGCGAATATTACTGCGACCCAGATTCAGGCGCTTGCGCAGTGGGATCCCACAGTCGAACCCGATACTGAAATTCAATTCACACCCGCTCGAGTCATCATGCAAGATTTTACCGGTGTCCCCTGCATCGTTGACCTAGCCACCATGCGCGAAGCTATTGCCGATCTAGGTGGAGACCCAACAAAGGTAAATCCGCTCGCGCCGGCAGAGTTAGTTATCGACCATTCTGTTATTGCCGACATGTTCGGAACTGCCACCTCTTTTGAAGAGAACACAGATATCGAATACCAACGCAACAAAGAGCGTTATCGCTTCTTGCGTTGGGGCCAGAGCGCCTTTGATGAATTTAAAGTTGTCCCACCTGGAACCGGAATCGTTCATCAGGTAAATATCGAATATTTGGCACGTGTTGTAATGACTCGTACCGTAGAAGGAACTCTGCGCGCATACCCAGATACCGTTGTCGGCACTGATTCTCATACGACGATGGTCAATGGACTAGGAGTCCTTGGATGGGGAGTCGGCGGCATTGAGGCAGAGGCAGCTCTGCTCGGACAACCAGTTTCGATGTTAATTCCACGAGTTGTCGGATTTAAACTCAAAGGTCAATTGCCCGTTGGAACCACAGCCACTGATCTGGTGCTAACGATCACCGAACGCCTGCGTAAGCACGGAGTCGTCGGAAAATTTGTTGAATTTTATGGTCCTGGTGTCGTCGCCTTGCCTATGGCAAATCGCACCGCCATCGGAAATATGTCACCTGAGTACGGATCAACCTGCGCCATCTTCCCTATCGACGATGAAACCTTGAGCTATCTCACATTGACTGGTCGCAGCGCAGAACAGATCGAGCTTGTAGAAAAATATGCCAAGCGCAATGGGCTCTGGCACGATCCATCTATCGAACCACGCTTCTCTGAATACGTTGAACTCGATTTGGCTGAAGTTGTTCCTTCGATTTCAGGACCGAAGCGGCCACAAGACCGCATCTCCCTCTCCAACTCTAAAAAAGCATTTAGCGAGATTATTCCCAGTTATCTCACCGAGAAGAGCTCGCGAGAAGCTATCCACGTTTCAGTTAACGGGAAAGCAACATCTATTTCAAATGGAGCAGTAGCGATCGCCTCCATTACATCCTGTACAAATACCTCAAATCCATCGGTCATGATTGGTGCAGCTCTGCTTGCAAAAAAGGCCGTTGAAAAAGGTCTGCGGAGCAAGCCTTGGGTGAAAACCACTCTTGCGCCGGGGTCCAAAGTTGTTACCGATTATTACGACAAGGCGCAACTCACGGGTTATATGGAGCAACTTGGCTTCAATCTAGTCGGGTATGGCTGCGTTACCTGTATCGGAAATTCCGGTCCATTGCCCATCGAAATTAGCAAGGCGATTAACGAGAACGATCTTGCTGTTACGGCAGTCCTTTCAGGAAACCGAAACTTTGAGGGACGTATTAGTCCTGATGTGAAGATGAACTACCTCGCATCACCTCCACTCGTAGTTGCCTATGCGCTCACGGGCACCATGGACCATGACTTTGAAAATGACCCCATCGGCCACGATCAGAGCGGTGCTGCAGTATTTTTGAAAGATATTTGGCCGAGCGCCGAAGAGATCGATGCGGTCATCGATTCCTGTATCTCATCAGATATGTTTAAAAAAGATTACGCAACAGTCTTCGATGGGGATCACCGTTGGAAGTCGTTAGAGACACCTACAGGCAAGACTTTCGACTGGGAAAGTGATTCGACGTATGTGAGAAAACCTCCTTACTTTGATGGCATGCCTCGCCAGCCAAAGCCCGTGACCAACATTTCTGGTGGACGAGTTTTGGCGGTCTTAGGCGATTCGGTTACGACGGATCACATTTCACCTGCCGGAAATATTAAAGTCGATTCCCCAGCTGGCAAGTACTTGGCTGACCATGGAATTGATCGAATCGACTTCAACTCATACGGTTCACGTCGCGGCAATCACGAAGTGATGATCCGCGGGACTTTTGCCAATATCCGTTTGAAGAATCTCTTGCTTGATGGCGTAGAGGGTGGATTCACTCGTAACTTCTTGCGCAACGGAGAACAAGCGACTATTTACGATGCATCGAGGGAATATCAAGCGGCTGGAATTCCGCTAGTAATCCTTGCAGGAAAAGAGTACGGCTCAGGTTCATCGCGAGATTGGGCCGCAAAGGGAACTGCACTGCTTGGCGTGCGTGCGGTTATTGCCGAGTCCTTTGAACGCATTCACCGTTCTAATTTAATTGGAATGGGAGTTCTTCCATTGCAATTCCAGATCGGACAGAGCGCAAAGAGCTTGGGCCTTACGGGTTCTGAAACATTTGAGATCACGGGAATCGAAGCACTCAACGGTGGGCCTTCACCGAAAACCCTGACCGTAAGAGCGGGCGAAATCACATTTGAAGCCCAACTTCGTATTGATACTCCGGGTGAAGCGGATTACTACCGCCACGGTGGAATCATGCAATATGTACTTCGCTCTCTACTTAATTAACCTCCGCCAGGAAGAGCCTGCCGTCTGCCTCGCAATGAGCAGGCTCTACGCGTAGAATCGCACCATGTCTAACCCACGGATCTTGCCCGCAATCAAAGGGCCTCAAGATCTTAAGGAGTTAAACCACGAGCAACTCAACCTGCTTGCTGCAGAGATTCGCGAGTTTTTAATCGAGAAGGTCTCTAAAAGCGGGGGACACCTGGGTCCGAATCTTGGCGTCGTTGAATTAACGATCGCCGCGCATCGCGTCTTTGAATCACCTAAAGATGTCATTCTCTTTGACACAGGTCACCAATCCTATGTGCATAAGATTTTGACAGGACGACAAGAGGGATTTGATACTTTGCGTCAGCGCGGGGGATTAGCCGGATATCCAAATCGCTCGGAGTCGGTGCATGACGTCATTGAGAATTCTCATGCCTCAGGAGCCCTCTCTTGGGCTGACGGTGTAGCCCGGGGATTTAATGTCCAAGGAATTAAAAATAGAACCGTTGTGTGTGTCGTAGGAGATGGTGCGCTCACGGGAGGCATGGCCTGGGAAGCGCTCAACAACATTGCAGCGCATCACGACCTTCCGCTTGTCATTATCGTCAATGACAATGAGCGTTCCTATTCGCCCACCATCGGTGGAGTAGCGACCTATCTTTCAACGCTGCGCACGACGAGCGGATATGAAAAGTTCCTTGACTGGGGAAAGAATGTTTTAGAGCGCACCCCGGTCGTTGGGCAACCTATTTATGAAACGCTTCACGGCGTCAAGAAGGGCATCAAAGATATTGTCGCCCCACAAGGCATGTTTGAAGATCTTGGGCTGAAATACTTTGGACCGGTTGATGGCCACAATATCGAAGCCCTTGAAAGTGCATTTACTCATGCTAAGAATTTTGGGCGGCCAGTATTGGTTCATGTCATAACCGAGAAAGGCAGAGGGCATGCTCCCGCTGTCAACGATGAAGCTGAGAAGTTTCATGCAGTTGGCAAGGTCAGTCCTCAGACAGGCCTTCCACTCAAGAAAGTTGCTCCCTCGTGGACCAGCGTATTTGCCGATGAGTTAGTCCAGATAGGACACGAGCGAGCCGATCTCGTCGCAATAACTGCAGCGATGCTAGGTCCCACCGGGCTCGATGAATTTCAAGCGGAATTTCCTGATCGAACCTTCGATGTGGGTATTGCTGAACAACATGCGACCACATCTGCTGCCGGTATGGCATTCGCTGGCCTGCATCCAGTGGTTGCAATCTATTCCACCTTCCTCAATCGAGCTTTCGATCAACTCTTGCTTGACGTTGCCTTACATAAAGCGGGAGTGACCTTTGTGCTCGATCGCGCTGGAGTTACAGGTGATGACGGCCCATCTCACCATGGCATTTGGGATCTTGCATTAACCGGAATTGTGCCGACCCTTCATGTAGCAGCACCGAGAGATGGTGCAACGCTACGAGAAGCACTGCGCGAAGCAGTTGAGATTAGCGATGCCCCAACTCTGATTCGCTATCCAAAGGGCGCCGTATGTGCCGACATTCCGGCTTTTGAAAGACGCGATGGAATCGATGTCCTCTATCGTGGTGAGAGTGCAGATATTCTCTTGCTAAGCGTCGGATCGATGGCGACGATGGCCGTTGAAGCAGCCGCACAGGCTTATCGTGAAGGTGTTGGGGTTACTGTGATTGATCCGCGATGGGTTAAGCCACTTCCCGAGTCACTCATTACCATGGCAAGACGTTATAAAAGCGTCGTCGTTATTGAAGATGGAATTAAACATGGCGGCATCGCGAGCACTGTTTCAGAGCTGTTCCGTGAAGAGGGATTGACTATTCCGATCCATTCAATTGGGGTTCCTCTAGAATTTATAGAACACTCAACGCGCAACGAAATTTTAGTGGATCTAGGAATTACGGTTCAGACGATTACTCGCTCTTTGGTGAGCTGGTCGTCAGCGTTGAAGCAGTTGGAGCTGACGCAGGTAGAACCTTCAAAAATCCCACGAGAGTAATAGCGAGATAGAGTACATAAACCGTTATTTGTAACCATGTCATGACATTAGATATTCCAAAGGTGCCATCGAGGATTGTGACGATAATGGAATGATCACCGCCAAATTTCCAGATGGTTGAAGTAAGGCCGCCAATATCTCCACGATTTTGGAATTCACCGATTCCATGAATGAGAACTCCACCAGCGACGACAATCAGTGCGACACCGGTGACGCGGAAGAATTTAGCGATGTTCAACTTAACGCTCCTCTTGTATATCAATACGCCAAGAGCAATGGCCGCAACTAGTCCAAGGATTAAACCAAGAAGTGGGGCGGTGTTGTAACTCACTGTTTTGAAATTGGCGTATAGAAAGAGAGAGGTCTCCAGACCTTCGCGACCGACTGATAGGAAGGCGACCAAGGCGAGGGCAAAACTCCCCATCCCAAGGGCACTTTCGACCTTGCCCTGTAACTGCCGTGCGATTCCACGGGCAGTTCGTTTCATCCAGAAGACCATCCAGGTCACCAGCGCCACGGCCAAGATTGAGGTTATGCCAGCGAATAGTTCTTCGCCTCGCGTAGAGAGCTGTGCAGAGGTAAAGGAGAGGAGCGCTCCGAAGCCCAGAGCCATGAGGGCGGCAACCGCTACGCCTACCCAGATGGCGCGTAAAGCCTCTCTGCGGCCGGCTCGTACCAGGTAGGCGATCAAAATGCCTACGATGAGGGATGCTTCAAGCCCTTCACGGAGAGCAATGAGCAGGGTGCTGAGCATGGAGCAAGCCTAATCGGGTGGTATGGAATTACGCAACTTTAATGTTGCGTAATTAGGCTTCATCGATAGATGCCTCAGCGGTATCTGTTTCGGCAGGGACTTCGACGACGAGCGCTTCTGTGGCGAGCATAGGTTCGATCAATACAGGGGTGATCTCTCGAATCTGCCACGATCTGGCTCCGTGGGTCGCAAGTAGTTGCTCGATATAAAGCTCTAGATCGGATTCTGGTGGGTTTTTCCAGACTAGCTGGCGAATTACTTCTGGCGAAACTAAATTCTCGACGGGCAGGTCGAGTTCCTTTGCGCGGTTGATAACAGCGGCGCGGGCATGAGAGAGACGAGCATGTCCTAATGGGTTTCGATCTTTCCACAATTTAATCGGTGGTAGACCGGTGCTCGGTGTTCGCAGGACTGGCAACTCTGTTTCAGGAAGTTGCAAAGTACTTTGTAGCAGCGCGAACCATTCGGTGGTGGGAGCATTTGTGACTCGGCTGCGTCGCTTAGTGATTTTGGTGAATTCATCAATCTTTGCCGGACGCTTGGTTGCAACTTCCACGAGGACTTCGTCGTTGAAAATTCGACCCGGTGCGATATCAATCTCCCGCGCGAATTCATCGCGGGCATACCAGAGCGCTCTAATGATCGCTAGCGTCATTCGATCACGCACTTTATGCATTCCAGAGGTGCGCCGCCAAGGATCTACGCGTGGAGATGGTGGTGGATTCTTAAGAATCTGAGCGAAATCTTCTAGCGCCCACTCCAACTTGCCACGTTCTTTGAGGAGCGATTCAACGGCATCTCGCAGATCGATAAGGACGTCGACATCAAGTGCGGCATAAACCAACCAGTCGGGACGGAGCGGTCTGATAGACCAATCGACAGCGCTATGTTCCTTTGCCAATTGCAATTCTAGGAGCGACTCGCAGAGCGGCCCAAGCCCCACTCTCTCGCAACCTGCAATGCGACCACCAAGCTCGGTATCGAAGAGAATCTCTGGATATATACCTAACTCGCGCAGGCAGGGAAGGTCTTGAGTGCTTGCGTGAATGATCCACTCGCACTCTTTGAATGACGAGTCCATCTCTTTCCAGAGATCAAGATCGCCAACACTTATTGGATCGATTAAATGCAATCCGCCTCCACGGCGAAATATCTGGATGAGATATGCGCGTTGGCTGTAGCGATAACCAGATGCACGCTCGGCATCTACTGCAATGGGCCCAGACCCGCCTTTGAGCTCTGCCAACGCTGCGAGAAATCCGTCGCGATCGACAATGAGTTCGGGCAAGCCCGAACGGGGAGTGAGTAATGGTTCAGGCATGAGGGGAATCGATTACTAGGTGAGGTTGCTACGAGTAATGGGAGTAACGCCCTCGGGAATTGGTTCTAAACCCGCGCTATGTTCTAGGAGATCTAACCAAGCGCGCACATGATCGGCAATCGCTTGCGCATTTGTCGGGGTCCAAGAAGCTCTGACCTCTAACTCTGAATCATCTTCTCTCTCGTCCAAGGTTCCAAAGGAGGCGCTTGCTACACGCGTAACGGTACCGCTGGGCTGGACATAGGCGCAGTGGAATTTTTCGAGTGACTCGATTAACCAGCTCCACCCTACGTTGGCAACCATCGGGTCGGAAGCCATTTCGTGGTCGACCGCCGCTCGAACAAAAGTTACGCAGCGAAAATATCCACCCCAACCTTCTTGCCCCGCTGGGTCATGGAGCAAGACGAAGCGCGCGGTAGCCACATCATCATCTGTATCTGCCGTCATGGCGAAGGCGAAGGGAGCAAGTTTCTGCGGAGCGGGAATCTCTTCCAGAATTAATTCTTTGCGAGCTGAGATGGAGCGGATATCCGCAACTATCTCGTCGAAACTCTTCGTGCCAGCCATGGGATAAGGGTAATTAGCGGAGCAATTAAAGGTGGGAAGGCGCGAGTCGGTAGTGCAGGAAGCGACCGCCCTCAACTTCCTGGCGTGAAATTTCAACCCCGTTTTCAGTCAAGCGCTTGATATCTATGGGGTTTTCGCCACCGGGCAACTCTGAGATGCTCAGATAGATCTCGGTGATGAGTCCCAAGGAGATGGCGTCGTTGATCAACACCGGCCCTGCCTCAATCAGGAGATCTCCATACGTGCGCATTGCCCGCGAGATTGCCTCTGGAAGCGGTAATTGCCACGCCTCGGCGAGAGGGTTTTTTAGGAGATGGTTGGGCAAGGGGCGATGGGTCAGGACTATTAAGGGCAGGGGTGTCTTGGCATATGGCTCGTTGTGTGCGGTATTGCCACCAATAAGGATGGCCTTAAATTCTCGGCGCAATTGATGGAAGCGAGCGCGGTCAGCGGCAAAGGATAGCCCGGCTGAAGTGCCGCCCCAGGTCGTCTCGCCCTGGGCCCCGACGATGAGGTTTACCGCGACACGATTGGCCATGGAGCAACCTTAAGTGTCAGTGGTCGGTTTTACTCTTCGTAACATGATCATCGACTGCGATACCTGCACTATGCGCGATCTGGCCTGTGCCGATTGCGTCGTCTCTGTCCTCTTAACCATCTCCGATCGCCCAAGCAATGAAATCACCAGCGCCGAGGTGAAGGCAATCTCCGCCCTTTCACAGAAGGGTTTGGTTCCACCTCTGCGCTACCACGCCTAACTTTCGCGGGCCTCCACTAGCCTTGCGGGGTGTCGACACGGAAGATTCTCTTAGTCACCAATGATCTAGGTCCGCGCGCCGGTGGAATCGAGACTTTTATTCTCGGCTTGCTCGATCAATTAGATGGATCGCAGATAGTTATCTACACCGCCGCCCAAACAGGCAGTGATCAGTTCGACAAAATTTTGAGCGCAAAGACTGGCGTGATTATTCTTCGAGATAAGAGTTCAGTTCTCCTCCCAACGCCGTGGGTCAATAGGCGGGTGCGGGCCGTTGCCCTCCGCTTTGAGAGCGAAGTCATCTGGTTTGGTGCTGCGATGCCCTTGGCATGGATGTCAGGACTACTCAAGCGCGCAGGCGCGAAACGCATCGTTGCAATCACTCATGGCCACGAGGTGTGGTGGGCAAAGCTGCCTCCTTTCCGACAAATTTTTGCGCAATCAACGAAATCGATTGATGTGCTCACTTATCTCGGACAATTCACGCGCCGTGCAATGGCTCCAGTTGTGAGCGCTCGCTGCGCGATGGTGCATATCGCGCCTGGCATATCTATCCAACATTTCACTCCTGGAGCCAAATCGCAGAAACTAATTGATGAACTAGACCTCGAAGGCAAGCAGGTTCTGATATCGGTTGGACGGTTGGTGCACAGAAAGGGACAAGATAAATTATTGGAAGCGCTACCTCAAATCCTTTTAACGCACCCCGACATCATTCTTCTCTTTGTAGGTGTAGGTCCGCGACAGAAGAAACTCGATCAACTTGTGCGTTCCCATGAATTATCCAATTACATCCGATTCGTCGGGCGAATTGCTTATGACGCGTTGCCAGATTATTTCCGTCTCGGCGACCTCTTTGTTATGCCATCTCGATCGAGGCTAGCTGGCCTGGAAGTTGAAGGTTTAGGTATCGTTTATTTAGAAGCCAGCGCTTGCGGCATTCCTGTCGTTGCTGGAGCTTCTGGTGGAGCGCCAGATGCCATTATCCAAGGAAAGACCGGCCTGGTGGTCGACGGAACGAAGGTCGATGAAATTGCGCGGACCATCAATGAACTTCTTGATAATCCAACACAATTAGCTGCGATGGGACAAGCAGGTAGAGCATGGACCGTCGAACGGTGGAGTTGGCAGATTTGGGGAGAGAGATTTAGGGAAGTTTTACTCGGCAATTAAGCGATTGGCTAACGCGACCATAATGGCCTGTGTTCGATTCTTCACTTCGAGCTTTCTATAGATTGACGCCAGATGGCTCTTCACCGTTGCCTCCGATAGAAAGAGGTGGGCAGCCATCTCCTTGGCGCTCCAGCCCATTTGCAGTATCTGGATAACATCTAGTTCACGCTGCGTAAGATCGAATCGATTGACAGGAAGAGCCGGCGTCGAAAAATGGTAGGTCGAGTTATCAAGCTGGTCCATGATCGATAGAAGGTGTGAAACCGGTTCGCCTTTAAGTACATAAGCTGCCGCACCACGTTGATGTGCGAGCTGGAGTGATCCGGGATCATCACCGAGGGTTAACACGATGAACTTTGTGAGCGGTGTTATGAGATCTAGCCCTGATCCATCGGGGAGATTCACGTCGACAATGACTAGATCAGGTTGCGTAAAGAGAAGCTGCGCCCTGGCTTCTGCGACGGTTCTTGCTTCTCCAACAATATTATGGCCAGCTGTTTGTAAAGCTTGCACCAAACCTTTGCGGATCAACTCGTGATCATCGATGATGAGTACTAACAATTACATTGCCTTTCGAATTTCTATCGATGCAAACCCATCGGCGATGGTCATCTCCCAACCGATGGATTCGAGTCGCTCTGCGATACCCACCAATCCGTAGCGTTGATCCTTGACTATGTGAGATGGATGGCCGTCATTTTCTAGAGTAATGCGCTCCGTTGCAATATCAATCTCACAGGTGGTTGCATCGCCATGATCGCGGGCATTCCTGGCGAGTTCGATGAGAACCTTCAAGAGTTCTAAACCCGATGAATCATCGGAGAGGCTTCCAAAGATTGCAAAATCGATACCTAAGGCACTTAAGGCCGCTTCCAATTGCTCCTGTGCGGACAACTCACGCGAAGAACGAAGTTGAAAAATTTCTGCTCTTACTTTTGCATTGAGCTGAGTAACATTTTCGCGAATAGCGCGTAGCGCTCGACGTGACTCGCTTGTCGTATCTTTTCGCCCAATCTCGCCGTCAAGGGCATAGCCGATAGCCGCCAATTCTTGGGCGATACCGTCGTGAAGTTCGCGAGCTATTCGAGCCCGCTCCTCGGCAATATCAGTCAAATAAATCGGCGATCTCTTGTGCGAATTGCTGATTAACCACATGACGTTTCACCGAGAGTTTTGCCGTTAATTGCCCATCGGCGATTGTGAAATCTTGTGGCAAGATAGAGAACTTTCTGATCGATTCAGCACGACTAACGACCTTATTTGCCTCATCGACGGCGGTTTGAATGACATCAATGAGCGCAGGATCTTTTGTCAGTTCGGCTAAAGATGCGCTTGCCTTCTTATTACTTTTAGACCATGACTTAATTGAATCTGGATCCAAGGTGATAAGGGCTGCGATGAATGGCTTGTTATCGCCAACGACCATGCACTGGCTGATTAAGGGATGAGCACGCAAGCGATCTTCAAGTACTTCTGGGGCAACGTTCTTTCCCCCAGATGTCACAATGATCTCTTTCTTTCTCCCAACAATGCTGAGGTATCCATCGTCATCGATAGTGCCCAGATCGCCAGTCTTGAAATATCCATCGTCAGTCATACACTCGCGAGTTGCGGCATCGTTCTGCCAGTATCCCTTCATGACGACAGCTCCCTTTACGAGAACCTCGCCGTCAGGTGCAATCTTTATCCGCGTTCCAGGGATAGGACGTCCTACACTTCCAATCTTCTGGGCTGAGCGGACGTTGAGAGTAGAGGCAGCGGTGGTTTCGGTTAAACCATAGCCTTCAAGAATATTTATTCCAGCCCCTCGGAAGAAATGTCCTAAACGTGGGCTCAGTGGAGCACCACCTGAGATTGCAGCATCAACCTTGCCACCCAAGCCAGTGCGAATCTTGGAGTAAACCAGACGATCAAAGATGAGGTGTAATGCGCGACTTTTTATAGAGAATGTTCCTGAATCAACTCCCTCTGAATATTCGACGGCGATATCTACTGCCTTCTTAAAGATCTTTGATTTTCCGGCTTCGTGGGCTTTATTCTCTGCGCTGTTGTACACCTTTTCGAAGATACGAGGAACTGCAAGTACCAAGGTTGGTTTAAAAGTTGCGAGATCCTGGGGCAGCCGATTGATATCACCGCAATGGGCGAGATGTAGCCCAGCATGAATCGCACCAAATTGAATCATGCGTCCAAATACATGTGCGATGGGAAGGAAGAGCAAGGTGGATCCACCGGATTTAAGAAATTCAACGCGTGCATAAAGCACGACATTGGAACATTCTGAGATGAAATTTCCGTGAGTGAATGTGACGCCTTTGGGATTTCCGGTTGTTCCAGATGTGTAAATCAAGGTCATCAGATCTTCTGGTCCGAGGGAATTGATGCGTTCATCAACCTCTGAGTCGGGCACACCTCGCCCAGCAAGGACAAGGGAAGGAATTGCATCTTCGGTTATTGTGAGAATTTCACGGCAGCTTTTGGGGCGAACAGACTCTGCTAGTTCCGCAAGATGAGGTGATTCCACGACGAGCAGAACGCTGGCAGAATCGCTTAAAATCCATCGCACCTGTTCGGCGCTGGAGGTTTCGTAAATCGGAACGGTTATTGCACCACAGTAAATGATCGCAAAATCTAAGATCGTCCACTCATAACGAGTCTTGGCCATGATGGCGACACGATCGCCTCGAGCAACTCCATGCGAGATCAGCCCCTTCGCAACGCTGCGGATCTCTTGATCTAGTTCAACTGCGGTGACTGGCTGCCAGCCATCGCCTAGCGGTCGTGAGAGGAGGACTCGGCCTGGCTCCTTGGCAACGCGATCGGTGATTATGGTGGTGATGTTCCCCGTCGTCGGGTGTGGTGCTAGCGCCGGCAGGTAGGTCTCGATCATGCGAGAACGCTAGTGGGAAAGAGGAGAACTTTCATGGCCTATCGCAAGGTAATCTTTGCACGTGGAAAAATTCAGCATCGGCGTAGATATCGGTGGCACCAAGGTCCTAGGTGGGATCGTGGATGAAGCAGGAAATATCCTTACAACCCATCGCGAAGATACCCCGAAGGCGGGGGGAAGAGCGCTCACCGAGACGATCATTGGGGTCATTCAAGAGTTGCTTTCCCAGCATGATGCGGCCAGCGTTGGCATTTCGGCGGCGGGCTTCGTCTCATCCGATCGCCAGACAATGCTCGCCACACCAAATATTGCAGGCTGGAACGGCGTCAACCTTAAAGCCGAAATCTCACGAGAAATTAATCTCCCTGTGGTTATCGAGAACGATGCGAACGCGGCAGCATGGGGTGAAGCGGTTTACGGCGCGGGCCGCGGTGAGAGTGAATTAATGATGGTAACTGTCGGCACTGGAATCGGTGGGGGTCTGGTTAATAACGGATCGCTCTACCGTGGCGCCTTTGGAGTTGCTGCCGAGTTTGGCCACATGCGACTTGTCCCAGGTGGTCATCTCTGCGGTTGTGGCTCTTATGGATGTTTTGAGCAGTATGCATCTGGATCTGCACTCCACCGCCACCTTCTGGAGGCAATCGCACTGGATCCCGAGCGCGCGCAATCACTAGTAGCTCGCGGAAATGGAACCATAGATGGAATCAAGGGAAATCACATTACCGATGCTGCTCGCGAAGGTGATGCGCTTGCTGTCGAAGCTTTTAATACAACTGGTGAATGGCTCGGTGCCGGCATTGCGTCGATCTGCATGATTGTCGATCCGGCATGTGTAGTAATCGGCGGGGGAGTCATCGATGCTGGCGAACTGCTTATGAAACCAACTCGCGCAGCAATCGAAAAGTACATGCCATTCAACGGTAAGCACCCAGCTCCAAAAGTATTGGTCGCCGAACTCGGAAATGATGCTGGCCTCGTTGGGGTTGCGGATCTGGCCCGTCGCTAGTTATTAAACCTCTGCACCATCGTCGTAGTCTTCATCATTTCTTGCGAGGCGAATCATCGAAGCGACAACACCACCAATGAATAGCAGAACACCGGGCCAAGGACCAGTTCCGAAGAATGTGAATCCAGTGGTGAATTCTAAGAGTAGATAGGCCGGTCCGCCTATTAGACATATTAAGGCTATCCGTGCGGATTGATCTACTTTAGGTAATTCTGGGTTTGGATGTACAAAGTGTTCTTCTCCGCGCGCATCGAGTTCATCAAGATAGGTCGTTGGATGTGATTCATCGAGAGAAAGCTGCGAGACGATCGATTCGAACTCGGCATCGATCAATTCATTCTCATCGCTCTCATTTGTTCGCTCAAATTCTCCTGTAAGTACATCCTGAATATATTCGAGGCTTTCAGAGATTAAATCTTCTACCTCATAATCGAGAGAGACATTGTGAAAAGATTGCTCAAAGATAATTTCGCGGATACTCGGAGATGAAACGCTGTCGATAATCGTGTGACTACAGTCCGGACTTACAACATGGTCATTTATCGAATAGCCAATGAGAATCGGTAGGTCCACCAGATAGAGATCGTGTTCTACGTGGCGCCAAAGATCGCGCACAGAATCCAGAGCCTTGAGAGGAAGTCGGTCGTAACCATGTTTCGGTGCACCGGGTTTGGCCACATCGCTCTCGCCGCCATTTATAGAGGGGAGTAGATGTTTCAAGAAAGGTACAAGCTTAAAAAACTTTCGCTCATCAAAGATGGAGGGATTGAGGAGGAGTAAGCCTTCAATTTCAGAGCCGTGATTCTGCGCGAGCTTAAGAGCAAGTGCCCCGCCGACGGAAAAACCGCCGACAAATACTCGATCGCAGTTATCTTTAAGGGTTTGAAAAGCAGATTCAACTGAGTCATACCAGTCTTCCCACGTACTCCTATTGAGATCCTGCCATTGCGTGCCATGTCCGGCAATGCGCGGAACTGATACGGTGAAACCTGCTTCGTGAATGCCACGCGCCCAGGGCAGAACAGATGCCGGGGAACCTGTGAAGCCATGAAGGAGGAGAACCCCCGTATTTCCACCAGAAAGGTAGAAATTTTCCGAGTTTGCTATATCGCTCACGCTCAGATGGTGTCATAGAGTGGCCTTTAACCCCTAAATTAGACCCCTCAACCTTAGGTGGGCGAGGCGAGGCACGATCGAGAGGAGGGCAGGTTCGGTGGCATATACATTTTTGAAGTCTTTTCTGACCCCAATCCTGATGCTGCTCTTCCGTCCCAAGGTCACGGGGCTGCGCCACGTGCCCAATGTGGGCCCGGTGATCGTCGCTTCTAATCACCTCTCATTTAGTGATTCAGTCTTTATGCCTTTGGTGGTTCCCCGCAAGGTGACTTTTATGGCGAAGAGTGAGTACTTCACCTCACCTGGTGTTAAAGGTTTCATCAAAAAGATTACCTTCCAGGCGCTGGGCCAAGTTCCCGTTGATCGCGCCGGTGGACGGCGTAGCGAGGCGGCTATTCGCACTGGACTAAAACTTCTCGAAGAAGGTCAATGCATCGGGATATATCCCGAGGGCACTCGCTCACCGGATGGCCGGCTCTATAAAGGTCGTATTGGAATAGCGCGCATGGCGATCGACTCTGGTGCACCAGTAGTACCTGTGGCAATGTTTAATACCGCTGAGATTCAACCAACTGGCCAAGTTGTGCCAAAGGTGCGTCGCGTTGAGATGGTATTTGGTGAACCGATGTACTTCGCCGGTGATTCCAGCGATCTTGCCACTTTGCGGCAGGTAACTGATGAGATCATGCAGGGTATTCAAAAGATTTCAGGTCAAGTTTATGTCGACATGTATGCGTCAGATGCCAAGAGCGCCATTGCAGAAGAGTTAAAGAAGAACGAAGAGAACTAACCGTTCCCTAATACATCTCTTCGCGCTGAAACATAATCACAGACTCCACATCCATCTTTAGCCGGTGGGCATTCTCCGCGTACCATCCGAACTAAGTCAGCCAAACGCTCTTGTAACGCAATGGGATTGCGCTCTGCAGGGAACCAGGAGCTATTAACGCGATAACCAAAACCTGCACCTAAATTGCCCGACGCGCGATCGAGCGACCAGGTATAAAGGCCAACCATTGAGATCTGCTTAGGCGAATCTTTTTGCGGATTTTCTAAACTAAAGGCGTAAGCCTCCAGTTGCGGAGCATAGAAGCTGCTCTTGTCGTAATCTTTCTTCTGCAATTTGCAGTCGACAATTCCGAAAGTCCCATCAGGAAACTCAAGGAGCAGATCGTATTTACCGCGTATGAAGAGTCCGGAATCGACTCCATCGACAACGATATTTTTCGAGACCACCCAACCGCCATGAGAGTGGACTTTGCCCTCGGGAAGATCAGGGTGCATGTCGGATGTCTTGGCACCGATGAAATAACGCTCCTGCATATCGGCGAGATCTCCGATGAGCGGCATGGTCATGGGAGCTGCAACTGAATGGTTGTATTGCAACCAAAGACAACGGTGACAGTCGCCCCAGGCATAGGTTAAATGGCTTGGACTAATTGCGGCGCGTGGTTCGCCCATGATGACCTGCTTCTCTAGGAGCGAAGAGTTGAACCCTTCGAATTATTTGTAGGCAAAGTCTGTACCAATGAACTGACATCTGACGCCATCGCCACGATCGCCAAATTAGGAGTTGAGGAGCGAGTTTACAAAGGTGATAATCCCAAGTCCCACCATGACAACTCCACCGCTAACGCGTAAGCGTTCGAGACGGCGCGCATCTGATGAGAGCCAGTTACGGATGGTTCCCGCCACGATGCCCCAGGTCCCGTCAGAGAAGAAGCAGATAATGCAGAAGATCGCCCCAAGCAATAAGAGTTGAGATGTCAGATGGCCTTTGGCGTGGTCGGTAAATTGAGGGAGTATCGCTGCAAAGAAGACCATGCTCTTGGGGTTGAGTACCCCGACTAGGTAGCCCTGTCTAATTGTCTTGGCCACAGAGGGCTTTCCGCCGCTCAGGTCGGTCATCGACTCGGCATGCTCTTTACTGTGGCGGATGGCGTCAATTCCCAAATAGACAAGGTAGAGAGCACCGACCCATTGCACTCCGATATAGACAGCGTGGTAGCGCTGGAGAACAGGGCCGAGGCCCACAGCCACCAGGACAGAGATCGTAAACATGCCCAAGGCGTTGCCGAGGACGGTCGCTACGGCCGTTGCACGGCCCCAGGAGATAGCTCTGGCAATGGTGAATAGGACGCTCGGTCCAGGAGCCAAGATAATGAGCGTGGCTGCTATGAGGTATTCCCAGAGCCGGGAGGGGATGATCAAAGTCACTCGCTCAGGGTAGTGGGCTAGGGCGGTTTGGAGTGGACAGTTTTGTATCGAATCGATAGGTTACATCTCGTTATATCGATTCGATAGTACCTATTCGAAATACTAATTGGAGTACCTAGATGCGCTCGCGTAGTGAATCCCTTGAGTTCGCCTTACTTGGCGTCCTCAGTCAAGGACCACTCCACGGCTATGAGCTGCGCAAGCGGATGACGGCTATTTATGGTCCCTTCCGCGCCCTCTCCTTCTCTGTCCTTTACCCCCAGTTGCATCGCATGCTCGAAGCCGGGGTTATACAAGAGAGTGTTTCAGCCGAGGTGGGTGGAAGTCGGCGCTCGCGAATCGTTTATGCAATAACCGACGCTGGCCTAAAGCGCTTTGAGGCGATCTCATCGAGCAGCGAGCCAGATAGTTGGGAAGATGAAAGCTTTGAAGTTCGGTTCGCATTCTTTGGCCCAACGCCACAGCGCAACCGTCTGCAAATCCTGGAAGGGCGTCATCGCAAATTAGATGAGAAGGCGAAAATCCTTCGCGTCGAACTTGATAAGTCACCTGAAGGAATCGATCGTTATTTAGTTGAGTGGCGTCGTCACTCATTGGAATCTGCTGAGCGCGAAATCGCTTGGCTACAAGAAATGATCAACACCGAAAGGAAGTCAACGTGAGCAACGATAATGTGACCCAAAGTAAAGAGATCCGCGTAGCGATTATCGGCGTAGGAAACTGTGCCAACTCGCTTATCCAAGGCGTGACTTACTACAAGGATGCGGCAGCTGATGTCGAAATCCCTGGACTAATGCATGCAGTCCTTGGTGGTTACCATGTTCGCGACGTAAATTTCGTTGCAGCATTCGATGTTGACGCCAAGAAGGTTGGTCTCGATCTCGCCGATGCAATATGGGCTTCCGAGAACAACACGATCAAATTTTCTGATGTAGCCACAACCGGCCTCATCGTGCAACGCGGACCAACCCTCGATGGTCTTGGTCGTTACTACCGCGAGACAATCGTTGAATCAACAGCCGAGCCTGTAGATGTCGTTGCAGTTCTCAAAGAGCGCAAGGTCGATGTCTTAATCTGCTACCTCCCTGTAGGTTCCGAGTTGGCTGCCAAGCATTACGCACAGTGTGCGCTCGATGCTGGCGTAGCGTTTGTTAACGCACTTCCTGTATTTATTGCATCAGACCCTGTCTGGGCTGACAAGTTCACCAAGGCAAACCTCCCAATCATCGGAGATGACATCAAGTCACAGGTCGGTGCAACCATCACACACCGCATCATGGCTCGACTATTCCAAGATCGTGGAGTGCACCTTGATCGCACATACCAACTTAACGTCGGTGGAAACATGGACTTCAAGAACATGTTGGAGCGCGATCGCCTCGAATCAAAGAAGATTTCCAAGACCCAATCTGTGACTTCGCAGTTGGATCACGACTTGGGTGCAAAGAATGTTCACATTGGACCATCGGATTACATCCCTTGGCTTGATGATCGCAAGTGGGCCTATGTTCGCCTTGAAGGCCGCGCCTTCGGCGATGTACCGCTAAACCTCGAATACAAGCTCGAAGTATGGGATTCACCAAACTCTGCTGGTGTCATCATTGATGCGCTTCGTTGCGCAAAGATCGCTCTCGATCGCAAGATCGGTGGGCCATTGCTCTCACCTGCCAGCTACTTTATGAAGTCCCCACCAGTTCAATACACCGATGATGTCGCGCAGCAGCGCACTGAAGAGTTTATTGCGGGAACGATCGAGCGTTAATCGATCGTAAAACCGGCAGTAATCGGTCCTAGTTCTATTCCAGCAGCAGCGTGGTTCTCATCCTCACCGCGCTGCTGTTGTGATTTGTGCGCATGATCGTGCCAGCGACTTTCAACTTTACCAAAGCGCCAGATAGCCAACGCCAGACCCCAGACGATTACAAACATGAGAACGATAATAAATCCCGCTTTATTGATGTTGAAAGCCAGGGCGTAGTTCCAAAATCCGCCTGTGAGTTTTAACTGCTGCGCGAAGACTTGGGCTACTTCAAGTCCACCAATAAAGAGCGCGACAACTACAGACAGTCCCGTAATTACGATGTTGTAATAAACCTTACGTACTGGCTTGGAAAATGCCCAACCATAAGCGAAGTTCATGAAAGAGCCATCAATGGTGTCTAGCAAGCTCATTCCTCCCGCAAAAAGCATTGGCAGAGAAAGGATCGCCCACCAGGGGAGTCCTGCAACTACAGAAGATCCTGCGAGTACAAGAAGTGCAACTTCTGTTGCAGTGTCAAAGCCAAGTCCGAAGAGAATGCCGAGCGGGTACATCTTCCAGCTAGCATCAATACGGCGTGCAATAGGCCCAAAGAAGCGCATCATGAATCCACGAGAGTCTAAATGTTTTTCCAGCTCTGCCTCGTTATAGCTTCCCTTGCGCATCGCCACGAATACTTTGAGAACTGATACCAAAACCAACAAATTGAGAAGTGCAATGAGAACTAAGAATGCTCCGCTCACCGAAGTACCGATAAGACCGGTGTAGTGGTGGAGGCTGGAATTTTGATTCTTGACCTGAACGCCCAGTGATTTAATTCCAAAGTTGAGAATGATCGCTAATGCGGTCACAACCGAGGAGTGGCCGAGCGAGAAGAAGAATCCAACGCCCATCGGACGTTGACCCTCAGCCATCAACTTACGTGTGGTGTTATCGATGGCAGAGATATGGTCTGCATCAAAGGCGTGGCGCATACCGAGGGTGAGCGCTAGAAATCCCGTGCCCCAGCCAAACATCGTTCCATCTGCCAGGTGATAGTGGCCGGAGGTGGCAAAGGCCATCAGAATTAGTCCGCCGAAGAGTAGGAAGAAGATCACGGCAAACATGGCCCCGAGACGGCGACGCTCATCAGCAGAGAGGCTCGCGAAAGGATTCCTCGACCTCTTTGTGGTGCTCACTGGAGCGTTCATTCTGCCCTTTCGACCTCACTACTTGCGAATCATTCGCAAGTAGTAATTTATCGCAATAAGGCTCTTCGTGCAGTCTGGTTAAAGAGCCGCGTCACCCTCGTGCTCTACGAGAGAGTCCTTGCCTACATTGATCAGGAGTGCGGAGACGAGTGCGGCGAGCAACAAGAAGCCGGCGCCAATCTTGAAGGTGGTGCTGAAGCCATGGACCTGGCCATAGATCGTGGCCTTATCGCCCAGCGCGGCATGCCCCTTGATGTACGCAGATGCCGAGGAGATCGCCACGGTATTGAGAAGTGCAGCTCCAAGAGACCCACCGATTTGCTGGCTGGTGTTTAGCACGGCACTGGCAACGCCAGCGTCATGTTCTCCAGCATTGTGCAATCCAGTACTCGCACTAGGTATAAATACGAAGGCCATTCCCAGTGACATGATGACCATTGCAGGCAAAATTGCTTTTACGTACTCAGAAGTTGGAGTGATACCCGACAAAAGCCAGAGTCCTCCTGCTCCTACGATCAAGCCGCCGACCATGAGGGGCCGTGGTCCGACCTTTGGAAGCAACTGTGATGCAATTCCAGCTCCGATAATAATTCCACCGCTAAATGGCAAGAAGGCGAAGCCAGAGCGGAGAGGGGAATAGTGCAGGAAGTTTTGCATATAGATGGACAGGAACAGGAACATCGCGAAGAGGCCGGTTCCGGTCAACAATGAAGCCAGGTATGAACCTCCGCGATTTCGCTCACTGAGCACACGCAGGGGAAGCAAGGGATTCTTCACCATCTTTTCGATTCCGATGAATGCTGCGATAAGAACTACTGCAAAGAGGAAGTATGGATAGGTACGAATGTCACCCCAACCATGGTCGGCCGCTTGGCTAAATCCGTACACCAGGCTTACGAGCCCGAGGGTGACCGTGACAGCACCTGGAACGTCATATTTGTTATCTCCGGGTGACTTTGATTCATGTAAATTTGGAATGGCGAGGAAGACCGCGATGATTGCGATTGGAACATTTACAAAGAGACACCAACGCCAATTTGCGAATTCGGTGAGTGCGCCACCAGCAATCAAACCGATTGCAGCTCCTCCTCCAGAGATTGCGCCATACACGCCAAATGCACGCGCACGTTCTTTAGGAACTGTGAAAGTTACGTTGATTAATGAGAGTGCGGCTGGAGCCAGGAGAGCGGCGAAAGCTCCCTGCAATCCGCGCGATGCAAAGAGCATTCCTTGATTTGTAGAGAAACCACCAAGTGCAGATGCTCCGGCAAATCCAAGGAGTCCAATCATGAATACGCGTTTGCGACCAACATAATCGGCAATACGACCGCCGAGAAGAAGTAGAGATCCGAATGCAAGTGAGTAAGCGGTAACGACCCACTGACGATTCACATTTGAAATATGCAAAGCCACTTGCGCTTTGGGAAGAGCTAAATTAATGATGGACGCATCGAGAACGATCATCAAAGATGCAATTGCGATAACAACAAGTGCCATCCACCGATTAGGGTCTAAACCTTCATCACCTGGCTGCCAATGATGCTTTTTATTACTTTGCGTTTTATCTGATTGAGACATGGTAAACCTTCCGAAATTGTGACTTTTGTCCGCGAGAAGTTGAACTTTATTGCAAAAAAGTCTAAGGCGCGCCCTGAAAAGGCTGGCAGAGGTGAATTTCAGATGGCTTTCTGCTACCTTGCCATTAGCGCTTTTTGAGTCATAGATCACTTATACGAACTGTATAAAATCTCTGGTAACCAAAGGGAGCGAAAACTACAAGGGAGACTGTCATCGTGTCTTGGCACCAGCCAAGAGTCCTCGATGCACACAACGTTCGTAAATGACTTCGACACTAGAGCCACAAACCTTTAGAAAACTTAGTAATAATCCCCGCCCCATCGATCACAGCCGAGTTGATTCACTGCTCGCAACTGAATGGGAGCGCTTCACAAAGTCCACCTTCGCCTCGCGGATTGAATTTGATCTCGCTCTGGGCTCCATGCCATTAGGCGTTCCATCTAGCTTCCAACATTGGGATCCTTATCCATTATCGATCGTCAGCGCGCAAGGCGCTTGGATGACCGATGTCGATGGTCGCAAGCTCCTCGATCTCTCTATGGGATTTGGCGCGATGCTGGCTGGGCACCTCAACCCTGAGGTTGTTGCTGAAGCAAAGAAGGCCCTAGAAACTGGAACCCTCTTTGTAACACCATCGCCGATCTCTCGAGACGCTGCAGAGCGAATTTGTAAGCGCTTTGATGTCGATCAAATCCGTTTCACCAACTCTGGAACCGAAGCCACAATGTATGCGGTCCGTCTGGCAAAGGCGTACTCAGGCAAAGATGGAGTCGTAAAGATTGAAGGCGGCTACCACGGTAGCTATGACCCGCTAACAGTTTCTGCAAAGCCAGATCTGAAATTGGCTGGACCAGCTGATGCTCCAACTCCAGTAATTCCGGCCGGCACCAATGCTGGTGAGATTTACGTTGTTCCATTTAACAATTTGGTTTCGCTAGAGAAGATTTTCATGGCTCATGCCAAGACAATCGCTTGCTTGATCATGGAGCCAGTTCTGGAGAACTTAGCCATCGTCCTGCCAGATGAGGGATACCTCGCTGCGGTTCGTTCGCTCTGCGATCAATATGGCGTCATTTTGATCTTTGATGAAGTGAAAACTGGACTTACGGCGGGACCTAAGGGTGCTGCTGCACGTATCGGAGTTAAGCCAGACCTAATCTGTCTCGCTAAGTCGATCGGTGGCGGTTTGCCACTTGCCGCATTCGGTGGCAAGAAAGAGATCATGGCCGCTGTTGCAGATGGTCGCTTCCATCACTTCGGTACATTCAACGCTAACCCTCTTGCTATGGCCGGCGTACGTGCTATGGACAAAGTCTGCACCGATGCCAGCTTGGGCAAAGCAGAAGCTTTGAACTACCAGGCACTCGATCGCATCACAGATATCATCAACGAGTACGAGCTTCCTGCTCACACCGTTGGATTTGGTATCAAGGGTTGCATCACCTGGTCAATTGACCCAGTTCGCAACTATCGCGATTACAAGGCAACAGATTTCAAAGTTGCGGAATTGTCGTGGCTCTGGTCGCTCAACCGTGGAATCATCACGCCTCCGGGACTTGATGAGCAGTGGTTGATTAGCTTGGCACATGAGCAGAATGAGATCGATATCTTGGTAGAAGATTTCCGCCAGATTGCCGTCGCGTTACGCGGTTAAATAACTAGTAATTATTCTCGTATTTATTCGAGGGAGATGAGATCGAAGTACTCATCGTTCCAGAGGTCTTCATCTCCATCGGGTAATAGCAGAACGCGTTCGGGCTTTAACGCAACAACAGCGCCAATATCGTGCGTCACCATAACAACAGCGCCTTGATATTCAGAGAGCGCAGCCAAAATCTCATCGCGCGAAGCTGGGTCCAAGTTATTTGTGGGCTCATCGAGCAGCAGTAAGTTTGCGGCGCCAACGACGAGAGTCGCGAGAGCAAGTCTCGTTCGTTCACCACCACTCAATACCTTCACTGGTTTTTGTACATCGTCGCCACTAAACAAGAAAGATCCAAGAACTTGTCGGGCTTGGGGTTCACCTACGCCTTCACCTGAAGAGATCATGTTTTCAAGGACCGAACGCTCGAAGTCAAGCATTTCGTGCTCTTGTGCGTAATAGCCGATCTTCAATCCGTGGCCAGGCTCGATCGCACCGGTGTCCGATTCTGTTACTCCAGCAAGCATTTTAAGCAGGGTGGTCTTGCCCGCTCCATTGAGACCGAGAATAACTACGCGTGATCCCTTATCAATTGCAAGATCGACGTCGGTAAAGATTTCTAGTGAGCCATATGACTTGGAAAGCCCATGTGCCATGAGCGGGGTCTTGCCACAGGGAGCCGGGGTAGGGAAGCGCAACTTAGCGACCTTGTCAGATTTGCGAACATCTTCCAGGCCAGCCAAGAGGGCATCGGCGCGACGTAACATGCCTTGAGCAGCGACTGCTTTAGAAGCCTTCGCGCGCATCTTCTCGCCTTGCTTAGCCAATATGGCCGCCTTCTTCTCGGCGTTGGCGCGCTCTTTCTTACGGCGATGTTCGTCATCTTCACGTTGTTGGAGGTACTTCTTCCAACCCATGTTGTACACATCGATAACATTGCGATTTCCGTCAATATAAAAGACTTTATTAACGACGGTTTCGATCAGATTTACATCGTGCGAGATGATGACAAGGCCACCTGAGTATTTACCCAGGTATTCACGGAGCCAATTGATGGATTCAGCATCCAAGTGGTTGGTGGGCTCATCGAGGATCAGGGTTTCAGATCCACCGAAGAGTAGGCGAGCGAGTTCTACTCGGCGACGCTGTCCGCCTGAAAGTCCTTCCAGCGAATCATTGAAGATTCGCTCAGGTAATCCTAAGTTCATGGCAATGGATTCCGCCTCAGATGATGCGCCATATCCGCCGGCAACGCTGAACTCTTGATCGACGCGGCTATATCGCTCCATGGCTAGTTCAAGCTCTTCCATGGATGCAGTTGCCATCGCCTCTTCAGCTTTACGCATCCGGGTCACGATCAGATCCAGTCCGCGAGCAGAGAGGATGCGATTGATAACGCTCTCTTCTTGATCGCCTGTGCGCGGATCCTGTGGCAAGTAACCGATCGTTCCGGTGCGAATAACTTGACCGCCAGCTGGTAACCCCTCACCTGCCAGTACTTTTGCGAGAGTGCTTTTTCCGGCGCCATTTCTCCCAACAAATCCAATGCGATCTCCGTGGTTAATTCGCACGGTTACATCTTTTACGAGGAGGCGGGCCCCAGCACGTAGTTCAACACTCTGGGTCGCAATCACTGCCTAATCTTACTGGCTAATAAATCACAGGTTTACACCGTAGGAATAAGACAAATCGAGCGTTAGACTCAAAATAACCGTTTGGAGATGATTTTTATGAAGGCCCTTGTAATCGGAGCCGGAGGAGTAGGGAGCGCGATAGCTAATATCGCCTCACGTCGCACATTTATTACAGAGATGGTGGTGGCCGATCGCGATCTGGCACGAGCCGAAGCAGCCGTAAATCGCCTCGGCGATAACCGTTTTACAGCTACAGCGGTCAATGCTGCCAGTGTTGAGGATCTTTCTGCGCTGATCAGATTGACCAACCCCGATGTGGTCATCAACGCTGTTGACCCCCGTTTCGTAATGCCCATCTTTGAGGCCTGCGAAGCTGAAGGAGTCAACTACGTTGATATGGCGATGTCTCTGTCCAAGGCTCATCCCGACGATCCGCTGACAAAAGTTGGTTTGATGTTGGGCGAAGAACAATTCGCACATGATGAATCATTCAAATCCAAGGGTATTTACGCACTCGTTGGCATCGGTGTTGAGCCAGGCCTAAGCGATGTATTTGCTCGTTATGCATCCGACAATCTTTTCTCTCGCATTGATTCAGCGATTGTTTACGATGGGGCGAACCTGGTTGTCGAAGGGTATGACTTTGCGCCCACCTTCTCCATTTGGACGACAATTGAGGAATGCCTCAATCCACCGTTGATGTGGGAGAGGGATCGTGGTTGGTATACGACGCCACCATTCTCGGATCTTGAAAGTTTTGATTTCCCAGAGGGGATTGGACCAGTTGAGTGCGTCAACGTCGAGCACGAGGAAGTTGCGTTGATCCCTAGGAAGATCGATGCAGGCAAAGTCGCCTTTAAATATGGGTTGGGATCGCACTTCATCGATATTCTAAAAACCATTCACACGCTGGGTCTCGATCGAACAGAGCCAGTCACTGTACAAGGCGTCAGCGTTTCGCCACGTCAAGTTCTCGCTGCGCTTCTACCCGATCCGGCAACTTTGGGTTCACGCATGTCGGGAAAGACTTGCGCCGGGGTTCAAGTAAAAGGGCTCGATAAGAGTGGCAATCCAAAAGCTGTCTATATCTACAACGTAGTCGACAACGCTTTTTCAATGGGCGAATACGGAGATCAAGCTGTGGTCTGGCAGACAGCGATTAATCCACTGATTGCCCTCGAATTGATTGAGCGCGGGGATTGGAAACCATCAGGCGTTAATGGACCCGAGTGGTTCCCAGCCGATCCATATTTGGCGATGCTCGAGTCGTATGGAACGAGTTGGCATATCCGCGATGAATCTATCGAAGGAATAGAGCGTTAATCGTTGTAAGAAGTAGTACCTAGTTCTAAGATTTTCATATTACCTACGGAGGGCGGTTGGAAATGTCGATAGAGATCTCTAGGAGAAACTTGCTGAAGACTGCCGGTGGACTAGGAGCAGCTTCGCTCTTGAGCCTAAATAGCGAAGAGCTCGCCCAAGCCGCTTCCAAGACCAGCACGGTTCGTTTTGCCAACTGGTCCCTTTATCTCGACTACGACAACAAATCAAAGAGTTATCCGACCTTGGTGGATTTCACTAAGAAGAGCGGCATCCCGGTTAAATACATGGAGGTCATCGATGACAATGACACCTTCACCGCCAAGGTCACGCCGCAACTTCGCCTCAAAAAAGATATCGGCTATGACATTGTTGTTCTGACCGAGTGGATGGCCGGTCGTTGGATCAGCGGTGGCTATGTCACCAAATTTGACGATGCCAAGATCCCAAATAAGAAGAATGTATTGCCCTATTTGCTCAATCGCCCCATGGATAATGGCCGACACTATTCACTGCCTTGGGCCGGAATCATCGCAGGCTTCGCCTGGAACAACCAGAAAAATCCAAAAGGTATCCACACCATGGAGCAGCTCTTCGCTCCAGCCAATAAGGGCAAGGTGGAAGTTTTGTCAGAGATGCGGGACACCATCGGTTTAATCATGTTATGGCAGGGAACGGATATCAGCAAGCCTTTTAGCCAAGACAAGTTCATGAATGCCATCGATTACATGAAGAAGATGATTCACGATGGCTTCATCCGTCAGGTTAAAGGTCAGAGCTACCAAGAGGATCTGATCAGCGGAGATGCCGTGGCGGTGATCGGCTGGTCAGGAGATATTAGTCAGCTCAATTCACAGAACTCAAATCGCTTTGGTTTTGCAGTACCGGAATCAGGCGGGACGTTCTCGACGGACAATATGATGATTCCAGCGCTTTCGCCAAATAAGGCGAACGCTGAAGCTGTTATCAATAATTATTATGACCCAATTGTCGCTGCACGCGTTGCGAACTACATCAACTATGTCTGCCCAGTAGGTGGCGCACAACAAGCAATGGAGAAGATCAATCCAGCTCAGGTCAAAAATAAGTTGATCTTCCCTGATGCGGCGATGTGGAAGAAGCTCGTCGTATTCCGCGATCTGACTCAAGCCGAGCAAATCTCATTCTCTACGGCCTTCCAGAAGGCCAGCGGTAACGCATAGTGGTCGATGCTTCTTCATCAGCACACGGCGATCTAGTACTCAAAAATCTTACTAAGACTTTTGGGGAGTTTATAGCCGTCGATGACTTAGATTTGGTAATTCCAGAAGGTTCCTTTTTCGCGCTTTTGGGCCCTTCTGGTTGTGGCAAGACAACGACCTTGCGAATGGTGGCTGGGCTCGAAGAACCAACTTCCGGAACCATCTTCATCGGGAAGACCGAAATCACCTATGAGAAGCCGTACAGGCGCCCCGTAAATACGGTTTTCCAAAATTACGCGCTATTTCCTCACCTCTCGATCTACGAGAACATTGCATTCGGTCTTCGCCGTCGCGGAGTTAAGGATGTCAATGATCAAGTGCAGAAAGCCCTTGAACTCGTGGAACTTACCCATTTAGCCACACGCAAACCCAATCAACTTTCTGGTGGACAACAACAGCGCATCGCTCTAGCTCGCGCCATTGTTAATCGTCCCGCTCTTTTGCTTCTCGACGAGCCACTAGGAGCTTTGGATCTCAAACTTCGTCGCGCTATGCAGATCGAACTCAAGTGGATTCAGACTGAAGTCGGAATCACCTTCGTGCATGTCACTCACGATCAGGAAGAGGCCATGACCATGGCCGACACCATTGCGGTCATGAATGAAGGCAAGATCGAACAGATGGGAAGCCCCGCTGATCTCTATGACAACCCGCGGACATCTTTCGTAGCTAACTTTTTAGGGCAATCCAATTTGATCAAAGGTTCGATTGATGACTCCTCTGGAGAGTCAGCGGTTGTTGATATTTTCGGAACCAAGATTGGGTTACCAGTAAACCGTAATCATGCGCATGATTCCTCGGTCCTTGTCGGTATTCGACCAGAAAAGATTCGCATTGCGCCCGTTGGGGCACATATGACGGGAAATATCCTGGAAGGTGGCGTCATCTCGGATGCTTCCTACATCGGCGTTAGCACTCAATACCAGGTTGAAATGCCGTGGGGTCAAGAGTTGATGGTCTTTGAGCAGAACGATGATGGAACCCCGCCGCTCTCTAAAGGGGACCCCGTCGTTTTATCGTGGTCACCGATATTTACCTTCGGATTGGCAGGAGATCAGGATGTCAACGCTGGATCGGAAGCACATCCGGAGAGCGAATGAGCACCGCACTTTTACACACGGGCACTCACGAGAAGAAGCCCGTTCTTACTAAGAAGAAATTATTGCCATATTGGTTGCTTGCTCCTGGACTTATCTGGCTCATAATCTTCTTCCTCGTTCCGATTTATCAGTTGATAAGCACCTCGACTCAGACGCAAGGCTATGGAATCGGCACATATGTACAGAGCTATCGCTTCGCCAATTTCATCGATGCGATTACCTCTTCCAAGGCTCAGTTATTTCGCTCCTTTGAGTATGCATTTCTCGCAACCTCTTTTGCTCTCATAATTTCGTATCCGTTGGCATATGCAGTGGCCTTCAAATCTGGGCGCTGGAAGAACACGTTGCTCGTTCTCATCGTGGCACCTTTCTTCTGCTCATTCCTTCTCCGTACTGTCGCTTGGGAGCAGATTTTGGGGGAGCAAGGATTTGTTATTAAAACTCTGCGCTTCTTACATATTATGGGGGCGCAGGGACATCTGACGGCGACGCCTTTTGCGGTTGTTGCAGGTCTTACCTACAACTTCCTACCCTTTATGACTCTTCCGCTCTACGCCAGTTTGGAGCGGATCGATATTCGCATGATGGAAGCCTCTGGTGACCTTTACGCCAACGCCTTTACGACATTTAGAAGGGTGACAGTTCCACTCTCGATGCCTGGAGTGGTTGCTGGAACTTTGCTCACTTTTATCCCGGCAGCAGGTGATTACATCAACGCTGAGTTGCTTGGAAATCCGGGAACGAAGATGATCGGCAATGTCATCGAAGCCAGGTATCTCGCCATCGTTGATTACCCTGGGGCAGCAGCACTCTCGCTGATATTGATGGTCACCATAATGATTTTAGTCATGGCATATGTAAAACGTGCTGGAACAGAGGAGCTTGTATGAAACAAGCATCTCGCTGGTTCTCGCGTAATCTCATACGGATCTACGCATTTTTGGGATTCGCTTACCTCTTCCTTCCAATTATTTACACCTTCGCATTCTCTTTTAATAACTCCACCAAGAGCAATCTGGTTTGGGTGGGATTTACCTGGAACAATTGGCTCAATCCTTGCGGCGCCCCTGATGTATGCAATGCGCTGGGTAATTCTCTTAAGATCGGCGTTTTGGCTACTTTCTTCGCCACCATCTTAGGAACGCTTATGGCTTTTGCCATGGGACGTTATGCCTTCAGGGGTCGCTCGGTGGTAAATATCTTGATCTTCTTACCGATGGCTACTCCCGAAATCGTTATGGGAGCATCACTTCTTACGATGTTCATCTCCTTCGGGTTTAATCCCGGCTTCTGGACTATCGTGATTGCGCACGTGATGTTCTGCATCTCGTTCGTGGTGGTTACAGTTAAAGCTCGCATCGCAAGTCTTGACCCACGTTTAGAACAAGCAGCGATGGATTTATATGCAGATGAACGGGAAACCTTCCGCCGCGTGACATTCCCATTGGTTGCGCCTGGAATCGCGGCTGCCGCGCTCTTGGCTTTTAGCCTTTCGTTCGACGATTTCATTATCACTAATTTCAATTCTGGTTCCGTCAATACCTTCCCAAAATTCGTCTACATTTCAGCGCAACGCGGCCTACCTCCGCAGGCAAATGTCATTGGATCTT
>CAIUIT010000034.1 GCA_903899375.1 uncultured Actinomycetes bacterium | reverse complement strand
TTCTTCTTTAATAAATCGTCTGTGAGCTAGCCACGGTGGTGACGAGCAGAGGTGAAGGCTACCAGCGAGCGGCCGTTAGGCTCAAATGGAGCTAATTACTATGAGATTTGGAGCGTGAAATGGCGATAACGCTCCGCTCTAAGGCGTAGATCGGGTCAGATGCTGCTCCCTTAATATCGGCATCGGCCTGCGAAAGGACGACGACTGCGCCCGCCAGAGTGGCCGGAGTCCAGCCTGCTAATTGGCGCCGTGCCTTATCTATCTGCCAGGGCGAGAGACCCAAGGTTCCGGCGAGTTCAAAGGATTTGAGGCCGCGACTGGCTCCAGAGACTTTAGCGAGGGCGCGCAGCGAACTAGCCAGGGCAGAGATAATCATGACCGGATCTACCCCAGTCTCTAAAGCCTGGCGAAGAGTGACGAGGGCGAGATCGGTCTTGCCATCGAGTACGGCATCAGCGACATCAAATCCAGTGGTCTCGATGCGACCTTGTTGGAATGTAGCTACATCATCTTCGGTGATGGTGGAACCTACAGCGACATCGGATGCTAGTTGAGAACAGGCCCCTGAAAGTTCGCGCATATCGGAACCGAGAGCATCGACGATGGCAACGATTGCTTCTCCAGTAATCTTGCGACCCAAGCGAGCAAATTCGCTTCGAACAAAATCCGCTTTATCGCTCTCCTTTTTGATTGCTTCCGCGGCGATGAGGGTGGGCTTGTTCTTCTTAATCTTTTCGACCAGAGCTTTTCCTTTGACTCCCCCTTTGTGCCAGAGCAATAGGAGAACGCCATCGTCGGGATCTTCGAGATAAGTGCTTATTTCATCCGAAAGATCAGAAGCTAAATCTTGAATATCTTTTATCACGATTACTCGCGCATCACCAAAGAGAGAGGGTGCAAGTGCATCGGTGATCTGTCCGAGTTCGAGAGTATCTGCAGTTAAGTGAGTGACCGTTGCGCCCTTGTTGGCTGCAACAGCCTCGGAGATCGCGCGGTCAGCCAGAAGTTCCTCGGCGCCTTGAATCAATGTGATCCCCACGAGCGCCATCTTAAAGCGATCCACCCACAAGCTAAGACCAATACGCCGACCGAGCCGCCTGCAAATCCCTTGTTGAGGTGAATTACTGGAACTTTGGCGAAGTTGGTCGCGACCCAAACGATCATTTCGGCGAAGGGTTTTTCTGTGAGGGCCAGCAGGTAGGAGAAGCCGGCGGCGAAGGGGGCCACCAGCGCGGCGATAAAGCCAATGATCGTGATTGGGGCGACGACAGGCTCTACAAAGAAATTACTCGGCAAAGACATGATCGAGAACTGTCCTGAGATGGCGATGGTGAGCGGCGTGCAGATCAGGTTGGCAGAGATGGGTATTGCTAGAAGTTCCGCCAGTCGACGCTTGCGCAGAAAATTCTGTAGCCAATTGGCCACTGGAGTATTGAGAAGAAGTATCCCGGCGGTCGCCGCCACCGATAGTGCAAAGCCAGGATCGGTGGCCTCAAAGGGGTCGATCAAGATCAGGAGCGAAATTGCTAGGCCAAGCGCGGCTAGCGCTGACGATCTCACCCCACGCGCCTTTGCGATCAAGAGCACGCTCACCATCACCGTCGCGCGCAAGACCGAAGGCGAAGGACGTACTAAGAAGATGAAGCCAAGCAGCACAATGGCGCATATAAATAGGCGCGCTCGCAAATTGGGGATGATCCATTGCAAGAACCACAACATGAAAGTGGCAATGATCGCAAAATTCTCTCCACTAACGGCCGTCAGATGAGTAAGCCCAGCTAGCAACATGTCATTTACAAATGCGTGAGTCTCAAGGGAAGTGTCCCCCAGAACCAATCCTGGAATGAGCGCACCGCTGGCCCCACCGACTCGACGTGAGACTGCCCGGAAGTCACTGCGGATAGCGCCAGTAATCTGCCCAACGCTGCCAGCGCCGTGTAACTCGTTTATCGCTCCCCTCTCGGCAAATAAACCAGCCACGCGCTTTTCTGGAGTGGAATACATGATTCCAGTGCAAGAGATCACAGAACCTGGAAGATCTGTCCAACCTTGGGCAGTTGTAAAACGCATAGGCAAATGAGTGCGATAGGTAGCCTTACCAATCTTTATTGATATGACGCTGATAAGGGCTGTGGTCGTTGCCGGTTTTATGTAACCCACCATCTGCTTTGGCTCACCAAGTTTGGGATCACTCACTACTGATGCGACGATGTGCACTGACACTTTCTTATCGAGCAGCGGTGCGACGATGCTGGTTTGTAGCGCCCGCTGGTGCATAGCCATTAATCCAGCGCCGGTGAAGAGCGCTGCGATTAAGACGAGAGCGCTGGATCTATGCCATCCGATCAACCAGACGATTAAGGGAACGACGAGGATGAGCCAAATGCGATTTAGAAGTCCAATGCCGGCTGCGCCAATCCAAATTGCAACCCCAACGGTGAATAGCGCTAGATCCGCACGAAGTTCTTGAGGTTCGCGAATTTGCTCTTCCCCATTCCGCTCACCTTCGTTAAATCATCGATGGTTGCAAATGCTCCATGAGCTGTGCGATAGGCCAAGATCCGAGCGGCCATCACCGCGCCTATTCCTGGCAACTGCTCGAATTGCGCCACCGTTGCGGTATTGATGTTGATGGTGCCCGAGCTGATCTTTCCCTTCGAAGCCCCCGATTTCTTTGACTTTGAGGCAGTGCTTACTGCCGGAGCGCCCACGATGATCTGCTGCCCGTCGGTTAGGAGTTCGGCGAGGTTAATATCGGTGAGCGAAACTCCTTTAAGGGCGCCACCGGCCGCCTTAATGGCATTGGCGGCGCGCGAACCTTGTGGCAATTTATAGATCCCTGGATGTTTAACCTTTCCTGCCACATCAACGACAACGAGTGCGGGTGGAAGTGGCGGGAGTGAGTATGTCGGCATAGGAGAGATTGATGGTTGGGCGGGAGACGCAGCGTTTCCATGCGCCAGTGAAAAGAAGATGGCACCGACCGCCATAGCCATCGCTAATACGAGGTAAATGGCGCGACGTTGCACATCGCTCAATTGCGGAAATTCGAACATTGCGCAAGGTTAAAGAGCGCCCTACACCGACTCAATCCTTATTAACTGCGCTGTGGATTAAATAACGATGTTGACGAGCTTTGGCGCAACGGTAATGATCTTTTTGATCCTCGCCCCTGCGATCTCGGCTTTAATCACCGCGTTGTCGAGAGCCATCTTCTCTAAATCGGCCTGCGAGATATTGGGCGATACTTCAATGCGCTCTTTGATCTTGCCGCTAATCTGCAAGACTGCGGTGACATTATCAGCGCCTAACAACGATTCATCAATCGTTGGCCAGCCGGCAAGTGCAACAGCAGGTTTGTGGCCTAACCGTTCCCACATATCTTCTGCCGTATAGGGAGCAACAAGTGAGAGCGCTATAGCAATCGCTTCGGCAGCTTCGCGCACCGCAGGATCTCCCCCGCCACAACCAGAATCAATCGCCTTGCGCGTCGCATTAACGAGTTCCATGACGCGTGCAATAGCAACATTGAATCGGAATGACTCGACAGCAAATGAGATGTCGAACAAACTCTTTGCGGTTACCTTGCGCAACGAAAGTTCGCCCGTAGTGAAATCAACACCAGGTGCGCTGGTCACATCCCCAGAAATACGCCAGGCACGATTGAGGAACTTGAAGGAACCATTTGGCGATACGTCAGCCCAGTCAATGTCATCTTCTGGAGGACCAGCAAAGACCAAGGAGAGACGGATCGCGTCGACTCCATGTGTCGCCAGCTCATCTGAAAGACGCACCAAGTTTCCGCGCGACTTAGACATCGCAGATCCATCCATCTGCACCATGCCTTGATTAAGCAGTCGCGTGAACGGCTCTTCGAAATCTAAATGTCCCAAATCGTGCAAGACCTTGGTAAAGAAACGGGAATACAAGAGGTGCAAGATCGCATGGGTTACGCCACCGACATATTGATCGACCGGCAACCATTTCTTAACTTCTTCGATGTCAAAAGCGCGATCGTCATATTGGACGCTGGTGTAGCGCAAGAAATACCAGCTTGAATCGAAGAAGGTATCCATCGTGTCTGCATCGCGTTTAGCTGCTTCCCCACACTTTGGACATGGAACATTGACCCAATTTTCCAGCGCCCCGAGTGGAGATGAGCCCTTTGGCTTTAAATCCAGACCAGTCGCATCGGGGAGTTCTACTGGGAGTTGATCCTCTGGCACTGGAACCTCACCGCATGAAGGACAGTGAACGATGGGAATAGGTGTCCCCCAGAAACGTTGGCGCGAAATCAACCAGTCGCGCAGGCGATAATTCTTCGCCGACTTACCAAGGTCCTTGGCAGCCAACTCTTCGATGATTTTTGCTATCGCGGCTTCTTTAGTTAATCCATTGAGCGAACCAGAATTGACCATAGCTCCATCGCCACCCGTAGCGATACCAGTAACGGCAGGATCTTCTTCGCCGGTTTCAACAACTACGCGAACCGTCAAACCCATTGCGCGCGCGAAATCCAAGTCGCGTTGGTCGTGTGCAGGAACGGCCATGATTGCGCCAGTTCCGTAATCAGCCAGGACATAATCAGAAGCCCAGATCGGCAACTTCTCGCCATTGACCGGATTGATTGCGTAACGTTCCAAGAAGACACCGCTCTTAGGGCGGTCAGTAGCGAGGCGATCGATATCGCTGGCTGCCTTGGTCTCGTTGAGATAAATATTGAAGGCAGATTCAACCGAAGTACCTGAAACAAGTTCTGCGGCGAGCGCGCTATCGACGGCGAGGACCATAAAGGTGGCACCGTACAGAGTGTCCGGCCTGGTTGTGTAAACCGTGATCGGCTCTGCGCGACCTTCGATCGTGAAAGAAACTTCGGCACCTTGTGAGCGACCGATCCAGTTGCGCTGCATGTGCAGAACTTTCTCGGGCCACTTGCCCTCGAGTTCCTTCATATCATCGAGCAAGCGATCGGCGTAGTCAGTAATCTTTAAGTACCACTGATTGAGTTTCTTCTTTGTAACTGGGGTATCGCAGCGTTCACATAAACCAGCGACTACCTGCTCGTTAGCAAGAACCGTCTGACAGCTTGGACACCAATTCACTGCAGAGTCTTTTCGATATGCCAGACCCTTCTTGTAAAGCTCTAGGAACAACCATTGGTTCCATTTGTAATATTCGGGATCTGAGGTATGAAGTACCCGATCCCAATCGAAGGAACAGGCGTAGCGACGCATTGAAGATTTTTGAACATCAATATTTTCGTAGGTCCAGGCGCGAGGATCTGTTCCACGTTTGATTGCCGCGTTCTCGGCAGGTAGACCGAAAGAGTCCCACCCGATCGGATGCATGACGTTGAAACCCTTTTGAACCCAGTAACGAGCAATCACATCGCCCAAGGCATAGGCCTCAGCGTGACCCATATGAAGATCGCCTGATGGATACGGGAACATATCCAGGACATACTTCTTGGGACGTGGGTCATCAGGGCGACCAGATTTAAATGGTTCTATCTGGTCCCAGACGGGTAGCCACTTCTCTTGTATTCCTTGGACGTCATAAGCCTCATGCATGAGGCGAATTGTCCCACGCCACGCCAGTCAACTCTTCCGCCACTTGCCACAGGTTGGTTGCAAGCCCCTGATCGTAGGCAAGGGCCTTTCCATGGGTAAATTTCGGGCTGCCCTTGAGTTCGAAATATTTATCGGGCCCCAAGAGGGCGGTGTGGGTGATTCCAGGTAGTGTCGCCGCGCAGAGCAATGGAAGAGATCCTTGGGCGGGACTCTGTGCGATCTTTCCAGCCACCGCCTCGCTCAACCGAGAGACCAGGTTCGTAGTTGCCTGCGCCTTCATCAAATTAGTATGCGACCACCCTGGGTGAGCAGCAAGTGGGATTGCCCCATATCCACGGGCTACCCGTCGACGCTCGAGTTCATTAACGAAGATCAGATCGGCCAACTTTGAATCTCCATAAGAAGCCCATGGAGAATATCGGCCGACCCCATTACACCGATCTCGGATCTCTGCCTTAGTCTGGTCGCCAAAATTACCGATGCGATGGGCAAAGCTGGTCGTGACCACCCATCGATCTGTCACATATTTTTCAATTAAGCCTGCGAAGGCAAAATGCCCCAAGAAGTTGGTACCAATCTGCGATTCAAAGCCATCAACAGTCCGGGAAAAGGGCGGGACCATCAAACCAGCATTGAGGAAAACTACATTAAATGGCTCGGCGATGGTCGCTGCAACCTTGCGAATGGATGCGAGATTAGCCAGATCGAGTTCGAGGTATGCCTGCGCGCCGGTGCCCAGCATCGCCGCGACACCCTTGATCTCACTACGCGTTGTGATGGTGACATGGGCACCTTTAGCAACGAGCGCCTTTGCGCATTCAAAACCTAACCCACTGTTACCTCCTGTGATTAAGTATCGCTTACCCTTCTGATCTGGAATCTTTGAGGTGTTCCACCCAGAAGCTAAGTGCGGTTGTGATTTCATATTATTTATCGATTCTTATTCGTTGAGACCTTTGCCTTTAAGGATTTGTGGTGCCGCTTTTTCGACTCGTGACTGCCGAGTCGCTGGTTGCTTCGCGCCATCAAAGTACAGTACATATCCGCGTTGCCGCCCAGGAGTTAGTTTTCTAAAAGCAACTGCGAGCCCTGGGATCTTTTTCATGGCAGCAGCGATATCTGTTGGGATCACGAGTTCCGTCGCCTTCTTCATAGGAACTTCTACTCCAGATTCCTCAACAGCAATTGCTTCAGCCATGTAGGCCTTGATGACTTTCTTGGATTTTGTGATCTCTTCCAAGCTTGTAAATCTCACCTGGCGACCGGACTGCACATTTTCGGTCTGCTGAATGAGGATCCCTTGAGGGTCTTTCATGATTACGCCTTTATAGAAAAAAACGGCAATATATTCCTTGAATGCATGCAGCAGGAAGATGTTCTTTCCATCGAGCGTGTAGCAAGGATGCATCCACTTTAAATCTTCGGTAAGTCCAGTACTTAGCGCGATCTCGCGCAGCGCAGCATATTCCTCATGCCAGGCGGTGGTCTTCCTCATAAAGACATCGACGCGATGGTTCATGGCTCTCAGTTTACAGCGTAAAAAAATTAGTAAACAATTTCCCTGTTTTGCCGGAATCCCAGCTAGTTTATGGCATGTACTTCCAAACGCGGTGGAAAGTGTGATTTGCAATGCCTCTAGATATCAAGAAAGCTGTATCTGCCCTTCGCTTGAACTTCTTTGTCATGGGGGTTCTGCTGGGCGGATGGGCAGCACGCATTCCCGAAATGAAGAGCGCTCTCAAAATGAGTGACGGAACTTTTGGCCGGGCTCTCATCGGCGCAGCTATCGGCTCTCTTTTCAGTTCCCGAGTTATTGGACGGCTAATCCGCGAGCTTGGCACCAAAAAGGTGTTCTACATGGGAACTGTCATCTTCCCGGTTGGCTATCTCACCGTCGCCTTTGCACATAACGCCTTCTTCATCTTTATAGGTATCACCTTCTTCTGCATGGGGTATCTATTTCTCGACAATCCGCTGACCATCATTACCCAAGATCTCGAAGCTAAAGCAGATCGAAAGTACCTCTCAGGATTCCATGGCTTCTGGTCGATGGGCACACTCTGTGCCGCGTTCGTCGGGTCATTCTTAATTGGGCGTGTGAGATATTCGATTCACTTGAGCGCGCTGGCAATCATTGCTTTTATCATCTTAGTAATGTCGGCACGCAGGCTGGAAGACCATAAAGTGCATGCGGAAACATCCTCGAAAGTTCCCCTGCCCTGGAAAGGCAACACCGCATTTATCGTCCTGGTCGTTGGCTGTGGAATGCTCTTCGCACAGGGCGCGGAATTTGGAGCCACGGATTGGTCTGGCCTATTTCTCCGTGACGTTCTCTCAATTACAGGGCAATTCTATGTTGGTGCATACATTGCCTTTGAAGCGGGGATGATTCTCAGCCGTATGAAAGGCGATAGATACATCCACAAATTCGGAGCAGAATTAGTTGTTCGATTGTGCGGCTACGCGGGATCTGTACTGTGGCTGATATCAATGCTGATAGGTGTGCATATTCATGGTTCTCACAAAATCCTCGGCTACATAGTCATACTCATTGGCTATTTCTTTGCGGGCATGGGAGTCGGTCCACTCTTCCCGGGTTTCATTACCATCCTAGGAAGCGTTCCAGGAATCGACATGGGAGTAGCACTTTCACGAGCATTCCTGATTGCCATCGCTGGCTTTGCAGTGGTCCCGGCCGCCATTGGTGCGATTTCTGACCTCACCTCTTTGCAGACCGGAATGCTGCTGCCGATCGTTCTATTGGCAGCAGCCGGGCTCCTTTCACGAATCGCTCGCAAGGTACCTCAAGGCGAAGTTGCAGAAATGGTGTGACCTAAGACTGTGACTTGGTCGCGGTGTACCCTGCACCATGCCTATCTCCGACCTGCCCCTCGCCGAATTAGAGAATTTCAGACCAGAAATCCATCTTCCGAAGGACTTTGACGAATTCTGGGAGCAGACACTTGCCGAGAGTCGTGCACTCTGGAAGCCGCCGATCTTGGTAAAAGTGGAAGAGGGAATAACAGCCTTTGATGTTTTTGACGTGACCTTCTCGGGCTTTCAAGGTGAACTGATTAAGGGTTGGTACATCACTCCCATTAACTCCAGACCTACTGTCGCCGTGGTCGAGTACCTCGGATACGGCGGTGGGCGTGGATTCGCTCACGAACATATTAAATGGCCGGCAGCTGGCTACGCCCACTTCGTTATGGACACCCGCGGCCAAGGCAGCGCTTGGGGCACAGGCGGACAGACGAGCGATGACCACGGAAGCCATCCCCACTATCCAGGGTTTATGACAAAGGGAATAGATTCCAAAGATACTTATTACTATCGTCGTCTTTACACCGATGCCGTGCTTGCTATCGACGCAGTTCGCTCACTCAATATCGTCGCTG